>PMKV01000081.1 GCA_003157875.1 Chloroflexota bacterium | reverse complement strand
GCCTCCGAAGCTCGGGAGCGTGGTCGTCGCGATACCGGCGAGTCAGCTCTCGGATTTCGCATCGGCCGCCTTGTGCTCGACCTTCTACCTCGCGCTCTCGGTACCCGGAGGCACTGCCTCGACGTCCTGAGCTTTCTCCGTGCGCGGAGCCTGGGGGAAAGCGAAATGGCAAAGGCACAGCGGGTCCGGACGACCAGCAGGAGGTGTTGGCGAAAGGATCATGCTGACCTGGTCGTCGTTCTAGGTTATGCGTGGGCCGAGTCGCTCATGGTAGCTGTCCCGGATCTGATCGACCGCGAAGCGGAGCCCGGCCCTGTCCCAAAGGTAGTCCTGCTCCCTTATCCGCGGCTTACGCGCGGCACTCTACCCGCAGCGCTCACTGGCTCGCAGTACCCTCGCCATGTGAGAATCGTTGTCCCTCTGCTAGCCGACGACCTGCACCTGCCGGCAAGTACAGACGAGGAGATGGTGTTCCTGACCTTTCGGAACTACCTTGAGGCCGTCTGCGCCTGGACCAACGATCTGTATCCACACCCATCAGGTGTCCTGCACGGCATTGCGAGCTCGGTCAAGGCGCGGACCTGGAGATCGAAGACTCAGGCCAACACCAAAGCGCTGACGAAGCGGGCGACCGAGGTCCTCCGTAACGCTTGGGCGACCGAGGTCTTGCTCAACTCGCCGCGCATTCTAGGAAACGACGAGTTGATCGGCTTCTCGAACCTCTGGGCTCCAGTGCAGGCTTACTACACCGTCTTCCATGCAATCCGGGCGCTTGAGATTGTTCAGTCGGGCAGTGACGGTCCAGTGACGCACCAGGCAGTCCTGCAAATCGCGTCGTCACGAGTCGCAAGCCCTAGCAGCCCGTTTGTGACTCCCTGGACGGCGCGTGTTCTTGGATCCGACCTTGGTTGGCGTTACGAAGGCTTCGGAGGGGCCGCGATCGACCCATCGATCAGCAACCTGTCCGCTCCGAACGCCATGAATGCGCCAAGTCTCCTGGCCAAGGCCCTCAAGACCACGCGCCAGGAACAGATCACAGAACATCGCGAGGGGTGGCTCAAGGGGCTCAAGACGACTGCCGGCACCGCTCGCAAGACACTGCCGACGAACTTGCGCAACGCGAATGCGGAGAGGATGCGGGCGACAACCCTCTTTGATCTGCTGTGGCGGTTGCGGCGGCGATCCAACTACAAAGAGGGCGATGCGCTCCTGACAGGCGCTCTCAGCCCCGCAGATGCCGCGAACTTCCACGCCGCTCTAGCCGATATCGTGGCGGCCACACTGCTGCCGGCGGAAATCTACTTGGCTCATCTCGTCGGCAAGAAGGCCCTCTCGGGGTGTGCCGGGGATGTTCCAGTCCCGAGCGGGCTAGAGAACTACTCTGTCTGGGCGCGGGTTCAGCTTTGGTAAGACCAGCGGGCTGTTCGAGCATCAGCAAAGGTGGAGTCCGAAGCAGGCTTCTTCTATCGCCGCCTACACCCACATTTCCCAGTGATTTCGCGGGTGGGCAGAATCCAGCGCGGAATTCGGGTAGGTAATGGGGCGTTCCGCATCATCCGATGGTCCCCTCGGATGTGGGATGGATGGATCATAGCCTTCCATCACGCAACTTGCGCTTTCGATCTCATCTGCCGAAGATCGAACCGTCGTGGGGATTCCGATGTTTCCGGGTCAGCCACGCTGGCGGTGTCGAGATGGGGCTTCTGGGATGGCTGATTCCACACTTGATGAAATACGGGAGCGCCGAAAGGCCTGGGCTAAGCGCCACGCCTCCGGTGTCTGGGAGGCATGGCTGGAGTTGGGTGCCGAATTCCGGTCGATCCGGCGTGCCTTCCTCCAGATTTCTCACGACGGCAAGGTGGATCGGGTCGACCGCGCCAAGGCAGCCGTAGAGGCGGGGAACGGTCTGTCTGAAGTAGGCCGCGACTTCGAGGCACTCGATCTATTCTCCGACGCCATCCGTCTCAACCCCGCCGACCCGATGGCGCGCGGCTCGCGCGGAATAACCCTCGCGCAGCTCGCCCCCTTCTTCCATACCCAGGGTTCACACACCCTACTCGCCACCCGTGCCTTGGACGACCTCACCTTTGCGCTTGCCAAAGCGGACGAGCTCCACGAGGTCACAAAAGCCAACTTCGAGCGATGGCACGACTTGGTGACGCGACGGCCGAAAGGGTCACCTGCGCCGGGGGTTGAGGGGCCTTACGAAGATCCCTATGCCGAATGGTGCTTCCGGCACGGGCTTCTACTCACGCCCCTTCGCGACTTCCGCCCGCCGCCGGACGAACTCGATCGTCTACACATCAAGGGGCTGACGACGAAGATCGACGATCTGATCGATGGCCCAGCCGTCCCGGCTCCGTTCGCGGCGATGAATGCTCTGAAGCGTGACTACCTCACCGCCCGCATTCTCGCCTGGACGGCCCTCGAGGCTCCCGATCAGCTTCGTCTTGCGGAACGCAGTGAGACCGCACACTACGTTGAGACCCTCGATTACGCGACATGGGACCTGGGTTCAGGTCTTGCCGCGACGGCTCTGGCCTCGGCCGTTGATGTCGCGGACAAGGTTGGCGTGTTCATGGTGATGTGGTTGACGCTCCCACAGCCGCCGAACAAGGCGAACGATCGCAACTGGTGTCTACAGCCAAGGGGCGCCAAGACGGCGCTCGCGCCAGAATTGACCAGCATCCTTGCCCAGCACGCTGACAGGCTTGCCGGCCTCTTGGGCTTGATGGACCTATCTCGGGACCAGGACGAAACAGGCAGCCGTCGGTCAGATGCGCTCCGAGCTTTACGTGACGCAGCCACGCATCGATTCCTCGCGATCCGTCTTGAGGGCGACGGTAAGAGCACGGACTTCGTGCAGGGCGTTTCCTACTACAAGCTCGAAAGGGCCGTGATGGATGCCCTGGCCCACGACCGCAGGCTCCTCCTTCAGCTCTCGCTCGCTATAAGTGAGAAAGAGGGGCTGGAGCGGAAGCCCGGACTCCCTGGCCTCACGCTGGATAAACATCGACCAATACGGGGACGCCCGTAGGTCAGTCACACCGCCAACTTGACATGATGCTGCCCACCTAAGGCCGCTTCTCGATCGATCGCCGGCGCAATCCCAGCAGCACGGCTCCCCAAGTTTCGGACTTGTCCCACGCGGCCTTGAGCTCAAGCCCGCCAGTCGTGGCCGCAGCCAACCATGGCCCCATGATTGGGATGTAGCCGAGGCCGATGCTGACGGCCGCCCTGGTGGCACCAACTGAGAATGCTCGGGCCGCTGTCGCGTTGGCCTCGAGGAGTCGGCCGTCGAGGCCGTCGCGAATTCTCCTCTCGAAGTCCGGAGCACTCGATGCGTTGGCGTATGCCTCTTCCTCGATTTCGCGCAGGACGTCGCGCAGGCGTCGAACGCCGATCTGTCCGCGAACGTCCTTGATGTCGCCCCAAGTCAGAGAGGAGATTTGAGGCACGGCGAGCTCGAGAGCGACCTGACCAGCGAGTGCAGGCTGAGCCGTCAATTCGGGACTGCCCGAGGTCAGAAGTTGTGTCGCGGCTTGGGCGTGCCGCCGGTCCATCGAAACGCTTGCACCCAGTTGGGCTCCGACCAAGACGTCCGTTGTCGCGTTCTCCACCACGATGTTGCGGCGGAACAAGTCGGGACTCGGTGCTCGCGAGGCTTCGTCCGCATCCGCGATCCTTCGAACCAGGGCCGTCCCATTGTCTGTAAGCGCAACGCCATGGCCGAACTCGATCCAAGAACAGCCCCTCGGAAGAGCTCGGCGTAGAGGCTCGTATGTCCCCACCCAGATCTGGCTACCCGGTCCTGTCTGGCTAACCCGGACACCCCCGCCGCCTTTTGGGCCACCTATGTAGATTGCCGACCCGGCTCCTGCAGCCAGACGCGCCCGACTCCTTGGTGTCGGCCAGCTTGTCGTCTTTGGGTCCGGATCAGTCAGGACCATTCGGCCAAGCGGGCCAGCGGACAGAAAGACCTCACCACCTTCCAGAACAACCTCATCGAAAAGCAATGACGCGAGTTTGATCCTGGATTCAAGGTTGGTCGCCTGAGCACCAGCGAGCATAGTGCTCGCATTCGAGCGCAGCGGGAGATACGCACGAGTCTTCATAGAGGACATCTCAAGATCGCCGAAACCCGCCGTTGCTGGTCTCCGGCATCCCGCCCGGAGCCGAGAGATCTCCGAGGATCGCACTCGCAAACCAGCCGAGCCACCGCTCGATAAATCCGGCTTCGTCTCCTTGGTCTATGGTCACCGGCACACGCGCGAAGTTGTATACGCCGATGATCGGGGCGATCGCCTCTCCGGCCTCATCTCCCGGATCGAGTGCGAATGGGTTGTCTGCGTTGTCGCTACGCCGCGTCCAGAACGCCGTCTCGAACCACCGGTAACGTCCCGCCTCCACGCCGTCGCAGAACCATAGTGAGTGGCTACGACCTTTGTAGAGCCCCGCGTTGTGGGGCAGAGCGAGGCGAATCGTGCTGGCCGCCACGACATCAAATACCGGCGGAAACCTTCCCCAAGAACCTGGCTTGACTGGCTTCGGATCGGAGATTGATAGCCGCACGCCGTTGGCTTCTATGGCGAGCGGGACGTGGCTCCCTGGGCTCGATTTGGCGGTCGGCGCGTTCTCTTCGATTTGGGCTCGCATCAGATCGGCGATGGCCCGGAGGCTATTCGATGCTGCGGTGAACAGCCCGGCCCGTCGCTCGCTTTCCTGAGCGGCGGCTGATGCTGCCGCCTCGGCCTTGGACTGGGCGACGACCATGGACTGATTGGCGAGCTGAAGACGAGCAAACGCACCCGAGGTTGGTTGCGATGCCTTCTGGAGTCGAAGCACCAGATTGGCGGCCGACGGGCGAGCCTGAGCTGGTTTGTAGAGACACTCAAGAACGATGCTCGAAAGCGCCGCTGCAAGGCTCGGCGGCGGCGGTTCTTGGGTCAAATGTTGTTCGCGGAAATCCGGCCCGAGGAACGGCCGGCGCCCCACAAGCACCTCGTGAGCCATGATCCCAAACGAATAGACATCCGCTGCCGAAGTCGCCCTTTCATCGTGCCACCGTTCCGGCGCGTTGTAGGCGCCCGTCCACGCGTGCTTCCACGTGTCTTTCGCCGTGGTCTTGTCGGCGTAACGAGCGATCCCGAAGTCAGCAAGGCACCAACGCCCCTCGAGCAACAGGACGTTCTCGGGTTTCAGGTCTCGATGAACGATCCGATGGTCGTCGAGATCGGAAAGAGCCTGGGCGATGTCGGTTAGGATCGGCATCGCCTGGTCCGGCATTAGGGCCGACCCAGCGGACGCCAGATGCTCCCGGAGCGATTTGTCGGCTCGTGGCATCACGAGCACCCAGGAGTCTCCTGTTTCCCCACTGTCAATGATCGGCACGACATTCCGGACGCCGGTCAGATCAACGAAGAGAAGTTCCCGCTCCGCGCCTGGCTCTTTTCGGACCAACTTGAGAGCTGCCGGTTGGCCACTTTCCGACGTCGCCTCGAACACACGGCCGAAGCCCCCGCCGCCAATCTGGCTACCGAGCGTCCATTTCTGCTCGAGTTGGATCACGTCTGCCATCTGCTGTTGCCCTCCTCAGCATCAGTGTGTATCAGCGACCAAGTGTCAACTTGGAGGCGGCGCACAATGCGGGAGTCGGCCGGGGGTCTTCTCACAGCGATTCGCCGCCGTGCCAGACAATGCGACCGCTGCTACTCGTAGGTCCAGGCAGCACCAACGATGGCGCGGGGTCGAGACGGCCCGAGTTGGCCGAGGAACTCACTCGCCTGGACGCGCACCTGTCCTCCTGGCAAGTAACCCCTGCTCGAGACGCCAAGACGTAACGC
Organism: Chloroflexota bacterium; assembly: GCA_003157875.1. Lineage (GTDB taxonomy): Bacteria > Chloroflexota > Limnocylindria > Limnocylindrales > CSP1-4 > Fen-1039. The sequence continues at coordinate 13,484 of PMKV01000081.1, read as the reverse complement.
GAGACGAATCGGCAGACGAACGTAGCTGGACAGGACGAGGACTTGGGTGGCCCGTGTGAGCCCCACGTAGAAGAGCCTGCGCTGCTCCTCGAGGAAGGCGTCTCGCTCTTGCGGACTAAACCGCGCGTCAGGCGTTCCGGGGATAAGACCTTGCACGAGGCCGGCCAGAACAACCAGGCGCGCCGTCAGCCCCTTTGACTTGTAGAAGCTCATGACGCGGGCCTCAGTAGATTCGATGGGGACCTGCGGCTGCGATACAGACGCTCGCACGGCCGCCGCCAGTCCGGCAACGTTGTCGACCTCTGGGAGCGCGCCAAGGGCCAATACGCGCAAATCCTCAACCGGCTCGACGCCTTCCGGGAACAGATCGTCAATCAGATCTTCGAGGCCGGCGATGCCTCGTAGCGCGACGAGACGGACCTGGAGGAGACGCCAACGTTCGATAAGTTGATGCCCGTAGGGGATCTGCACGGCGCCATCGGAGGCGCGGCGAAGGATCTCATTCACATCGGTGTTCGCAGCCTTGGCCATCTCCAGCGCCCGCCGATACGGGCTACGACGCTGGGTTGTAGAACGGAAGGAGAGCCACGCTCGAAGAGACACGCGATCGTCTCGGTCGGCCAGGAGGTTCAGAAGGGTGAATGCCTCCTGAGCGTCAGGATCATCGACGGGCTCCTCTCTGAAGTAGGAGCGCGTGTCGATGCCCGCGGCGCGCATCGCGTCTCGGATGCCATAGCCGACGAGTCGATTCGCAGCCAAGACGAGGCATTCGCCCGGCGGAACACCCTCAGCGATCTTGTGGGCGACGAACGCGGCGATGCCCGCGGCCTCCTCGTCAACCGACGTCCATTGAACGACGTGGACCTCGCCGGCGACGTTCGTCGGCCTCGGCCGAAGTGCGTGGGGCAGACGGTGAGGATCTCGAGCAATCAGACTCGAGGCCATGCTAACGACACGCGTCGGGCATCGTCGACACTCCTCAAGAGGGATGCGTCTGGTCCCTGGGTGATCCCGTTCGAAGGTTCGGATCCCATCCGGGTTGGCCCACTTGAAGCTGTAAATGCTCTGGTCGTCATCACCAATTACCGTGAGCGTGCCGGCCTCGGCCAGCAGTTCGAGCAGCTCTTGTTCGGATTTGTTGAGGTCCTGGAACTCGTCGATGACGACGTGCTGGAACGCGCGGAGCTCGGGTGCCGCCGGGTTTTCGTGCAGGTAGTGGAGCGCGAGTGGCACGAGTTCGCCGACCAGCATGGCCTTGTGCCACCGGAGTGAGTCGAGCAGCGCATTTTGAAAGGCCTGGTCAAGATCCTCAACCGGATCGCCGGGAGTATCTGTCAGTCGGCGAGCCCATGCTGCCTCGAAGGCTTTGGCAAGATTTTGTCGATCGGTGAGCGACCCAAAGGCCCCGTCCGGTTCCAGGTCGGCAAGGAGGATCTTGCGTTCAAAGTCGGCGACGATCCGTGGCACTCGTCTCGTGGCGAGTAGGACGCCGGCGCTGTTGAGGAGCGAGAAGCAGTAGCCGTGCAACGTGCGGGCCGACACCTGAGGTCCATCGTCGGGCTGGAGATCACGAAGGGACCGAAGAAGGTCCTGGGCAGCAGTTCGCGCGAAGGTGACGACCAGAATTTGGTCAGGCGGACAGCCTTCTTCCAACAGTCTGGCGACCCGATGGATCAGAGAGAACGTCTTACCCGTGCCCGGTCCCGCGAGTGCCAATAAAGGCGACTCCTCTGCGGACGCAATCTCGAGTGCCGGCCCTTCAAGACCATCGTTCCACGCCATTTGCATCCCCCCAATACCTACGGCTACCGTTGGCGAGATCATGCACTTCGCGATACATCCATCGCACGGTCCGTTGGAGACACTCGGGAGCATCCGATCGTAATAAGCCACAGACGATCGGACGAAGGTATGGTCGACCCGGGTCGGGCTCCGCGTCGCGTTCGATGCCAGGACGGGACGGCTACGACTGAGCCCGCGAGCGAAAACACGAGCGACCCGGCCCTCATCCTCATGGTCGCCGAGCAATCTTGCCCGATCTGGCGAGCAGACCGTCGTTAGACTGAGGTTCGACGGACGGCCTGAGGGTCGTCTGCCAGACGTCTCTAATCCGCGGGGGTTCGATCTTGACCGTCTCTCGATGCCGACCACACTCCACGTGGACCCCATCGCCACGCCGTTCTTCAAGATGAGAGACGAAACGACCCCATGACCGAAGAGATCGAGAAGCCCCGCGTCGCTTTGCCGGCGCTCATCGTCGCTCAGGCCGGCCCGGCCGCGGCCAGGCCCGTGCGGATGCCACGAGCCGTCGCTGAGCCCGTATCGATCGAGGACAAGCTGTGGGGCGCGGCAGACGAGTTGCGAGGCAAGATCCCGCCGGCGCGCTACCAGGACGTCGTGCTCGGTCTGGTCTTCCTCAAATACGTATCGGACGCCTTCGCGGAGAAGCGCGCGGGTATCGAACAGGCGCTTTCGGATCAGACGAACGAGGACTACACGACCGACCCTAACGTCCGCGAGTCCATCCTTGAAGATCGCGACGAATACACCGCAGCGAACGTCTACTGGATGCCGGTGGAAGCGCGATGGGATCGGCTCAAGGAGAGCGCCAAGCAGCCGAACATCGGCGAACTAATTGACGGCGCGATGGACGCAATCGAGCGTGAGAATCCATCCCTCAAGGGCGTTCTCCCGAAGATCTATGGAGCGGCAGGGCTTCCAAGTCGAACTCTGGCTGGTTTGATCGACAAGTTCTCGGGTCTCGAGTTCAACGCCGAAGCTCGAGCCCATGACGTTCTGGGGCGCGTCTATGAATACTTCCTCAACCGGTTCGGCGTGAACTACGGCGGGGAGCACTACACGCCTCGCTGCGTTGTTCAACTCCTCGTGGCCATGATCGAACCCTTCAAGGGCCGCGTTTACGATCCGTGCTGCGGCTCGGGTGGCATGTTCGTTCAGTCACGCCGATTCGTAGACGAGCACGGCGGCCGCAGTGCCGATCTCTCAATCTACGGCCAAGAGGCCGTTCTCGACACGTGGCGTCTGGCAAAAATGAACCTCGCCATCCGCGGCATGGTGGATGCCAAGCTCGGCGATCGAAGCGGGGACACCTTCCACGAGGACCTACATCCAGATCTGCGGGCGGACTTCATCCTGGCAAATCCGCCGTTCAATGACTCGCAGTGGCACGGCGAGCTGCTCAAAGAAGATCCGCGTTGGGTCTACGGAACTCCGCCCGCCTCGAACGCCAACTACGCCTGGATACAGCACTTTATCCATCACCTTGCGCCGGACGGTGTTGCGGGCTTCGTCCTCGCGAACGGCGCTCTGTCGAGCTGGCAGAATGGCGAAGGCGACATTCGACGCAAGATCGTAGAAGCCGGCCTGGTCGACTGCGTAGTCGCCCTCCCCGCGCAGCTCTTCTACGGAACTCAGATCCCGGTCTCATTGTGGTTCTTGGCGAAGAACAGGGAAGGCGGGCGTGGCCTCCGAGACCGCAAGAGCCAGATCCTCTTCATCGACGCCCGATACATCGGCCACATGGTTAGTCGAACCGTTCGGGCATTTGATGGCTCCGACATAGAACGGATAGTCAGCACCTATCACCAGTGGCGCTCCCAAGAAGGCTTTGCGGCTTACGCAGACGCTCTTGGATTCTGCAGTTCGCGGCAGATAGCCGATCTGGCGGACGACGACTTCGCGCTCAACCCTGGCCGGTATGTCGGCTCACCCGAGGCTGATGAGCGGGACGACGACGGACTCGAGGATGAGATTCGCGCCCTGTCGACCGTTGTGCTGGAAAAACTCGTGCAAGGCCGTGCAAACGAGGACGCGGTTCGGGCCGTTGTCGAGGGGCTTCTCGATGAGCGGTAGCCGAACCGAGCACGAACTTGGGACCCTGCTAACGGATCTGTTGGATCATCGTGGCAGGACGCCAAAGAAACTGGGTGGTGACTTCGCTGAGACGGGCGTGCCCGTGATCTCGGCGAAGAACATCAAGGGCGGAAGGGTCAACTCAACCGAGGACGTGCGATTTATCACCGAGCCCATGTTCGAGCAGTGGATGCCGACGAAGCTCGATGCGGGCGATGTTTTGGTCACCTCCGAAGCTCCGCTTGGTGAGATCGCCTTCTTCAAGGAAAGGCCCCGGCTGTGTCTGGGGCAGCGGCTGTTCGCATTGAGGCCCGATCCTAAGAAGGTCGTTCCGCGTTTCCTTTACTACTCGCTGCTGTCACCGGAGATGCAGCATCGACTGCACGCGCGTGCGACTGGGACTACCGCCCAGGGGATCCGGCAATCGCAGCTGCGCAAGGTTCTGGTTCCGTTGCCCGAGCTCGATGAACAGCTCGGCATTGCCGCAGTTCTCGGCGCGCTCGACGACCGCATCGACTATGCCACCGACATGCTGGACGAGCTGGAACATCTCTCGGAGCTCCTGTTTTCGAGGCTCGTGGACCGCGGGATCGCTTCGGGTGCGGCGATGACAGAGGTGTCGGCGATGGTCGAGACCGGGCCGAAGCGGATCCTCCGACGAGTGACAGAAGCGACCTACCTGGACATGGCGGCACTTTCGACACGCTGGAGCCGTCCCGATTCCTGGGTTCGTCGACCGATCGGTTCGGGCGCCCGATTCACCAACGGCGATGCGCTGATGGCTCGGATTACACCCTGCCTCGAGAACGGGAAGACCGCCTTCATGGACTTCCTCGCGGAAGGGGAGGTTGCCTATGGATCGACCGAGTTCATCGTCCTGCACTCGCGGGCCGACGTGCCTCCGGAGTTCGCCTACTGCCTTACACGGTTCGGTCCGTTTCGCAACCACGCCGTTGCCAACATGAACGGAACGTCGGGCCGCCAGAGGGTCTCTGGCGAAGCATTGGGGCGTTTCGAACTCCCAAAGCTCGACCAGAACGACCTCGAGACCTTTGGTGCCTCCGTTCGCCCCATCTTCGCCCTCGTTCGATCGCTTTCCGAGCAAACCGTGGCCCTGTCAAACCTGCGAGATCGCCTGCTACCCAGTCTGCTTTCTGGGAGGCTCTCATGGCGGGAGGCGACGCCACTCGCCATCACGGACATCGCGTCATGACGGCCTCGGCGTTCGTCGAGGCGGACCTGGAGGATGTCGTCCTAGGGTATTTCTCGTCCCTCGACTATGAGGTTGTTCACGGACCTGAGATCGCTCCAGGCGGCGGCCGCCAAGAGCGAGTCACCCTTGGCGACGTCTTCCTGCTCGAACGAATGCGGCGCAGCCTCGCGCGCATCAACCCGGATCTGAACGACGATCAGATCGCCCAGGTCGTAGCGACTGTGCGGCGCGCAGAGAGTCAGAGCCTCGTCCACGAGAACCTCCGAATACACCAGCTCATGCGCCAGGGCGTCCCTGTCGAGATCGCTATGCCCGACGGTAGCCACCGGACGCGCCGCGCGAGGCTGGTCGACTTCAGCGATCCTGGCGCGAACGACTGGCTTGCGGTCAACCAATTCGTGATCGTGGAGGAGCGCCACACGCGTCGAGCCGATGTGGTTGTGTTCCTGAACGGGATGCCGGTCGTCGTGTTCGAGCTCAAGAGCGCAACCGACAAGAAGGCAACGATCAGGAAGGCATACAACCAGATTCAGACCTACAAGGCAGAGGTGCCGAGCCTGTTCTTGGCCAACGCCTTGTGCGTCATCTCCAACGGGCCCCTCGCGCGGGCCGGGACGATCACTGGCGGCTTTGAGTATTTCGCTCCCTGGCGCTCGATCGACGAGGCCAAGCCCGCTGACAAAGAGATCCCGGCCATCGAGATCATGGTTCGCGGCATGCTTCAGAAGCGTCGGTTTCTCGATCTGCTCGAGAACTTCATCGACTGGTCCAACCTCAAGACCGGCCTGGCCAAACGGCTCGCCAAATACAACCAGTTCTGGGCAGTGAACACCGCAGTCCAGGCGATCGTGGTCGCGTCGGCTCCAACCGGCGACCGGCGTGGTGGTGTTGTTTGGCATACGCAGGGCTCCGGAAAGAGCTTCGAGATGCTGCTTGCGGTCAACAAGTTGATGCGCGAACCGGCCATGTCCAACCCGACCGTTGTCCTTCTCACCGACCGTAATGATCTCGATAACCAGCTCTTCGACGAGGAGTTCGCGCCCTCGCTCCTGTTGCCCGAAGCGCCTCGGCAAGCCGAGAGCCGCGCCAACCTGCGCGAGCTTCTCCATGTCGGCGCCGGCGGGATCGTCTTCACGACGATCCAGAAGTTCGGCGAAGTCGATGGCGACCCCGTGCTGTCCGATCGTCGGAACGTCGTGGTCATCGCCGACGAAGCGCACCGGAGCCAATACGGACTCCTCGAAGGTTTCGCGGCAAACATGCGCGCCGCTCTGCCGAACGCGACCTTCATCGGGTTCTCTGGAACGCCGATCGAGCTCACCGACCGCTCCACTACCCAAGTCTTCGGCGAATACATCAGCCGCTACACGCCCGCTCAATCGATTGCAGATGGCGCCACCGTGCCCGTCTACTACGAGCGTCGACTCGTCAAGGTCAAGCTGACTGAGGATGACACAAAGGCGATCGACGAAACCTTTGCGGCTCTCACCGACGACCTATCCGAAGACGAGCAGGCAAAGCTCGGCTCCCGCTGGACGCGGATGGAGAAGATCCTCGGCACCGACGAAAGGATCACCAAGGTCGCGGAAGACTTCCTCGAGCACTGGGAACCCCGTCGCTCGGAGATGATCGGCAAGGCGATGCTAGTCGTCTCGAGTCGGTCGATCGCGGCCAGCCTCTACGACAAGATCGTCGAGATGCGTCCGGACTGGCATAGCGAGGACGACGCCCAAGGCCGGATCAAAGTCGTCTACACGGGCTCGGCCGCTGACCTCCCGAGGATCCGCCGGCACGTTCGGACCAAGGAAGATCTCGACGCGGTCAAGGGTCGGTTCACCAATCCGGCGGATCAGCTCGAGGCGGTCATCGTGTGCGATCTTCTGCTGACCGGGTTCAACTGCCCTCCGCTGAACACGATGTATGTCGACAAGCCTCTCAAGGGTCACGGTCTGTTTCAGGCGATCACGCGCGTCAACCGCCCCTTCCACGGCAAGCCGGGTGGTCTCATCGTCGATTACTTCGGCATCACCGATGAGCTGGCGCGATCGGTCGCTCGATACGGCGAAGGCGATCAGCCCGCGATCGCGATCGACACATCTGTGGTTGTTCGGACGGTCATCGAAAAGCACGGAGTCGTCGGGTCGATCCTTCACGGCCACACATGGAGCTCCGATCCGACGATCCCCAAGGCCGACCGTTTCGGCGAGATCACTCGAACAGCCAACTTCGTGTTGGGCGACGAGGACCGCAAGCAGCGGTTCGTCAACCAGACCCTATCTCTCGTGAAGGCGCATGCGCTGGTCAATGCCCGCGACGAGGTTCGCGCCCTCCATGCCGACATCGTGTTCTTCTCTGCCGTCCGAAGCGTCATTCTGAAACTCGATGGAGACGACAGCGAAGGTGACGGCACTGTCGGCCGGCACGAGGCGCTCGAAACAGCAATCGGACAGCTCATCTCGTCGGCAATCGTCGCTGACGAGGTTCTGGACATCTTCACGGTCGCTGGGATGGCCCGACCAGAGGTGTCGCTGCTGTCTGAAGTCTTCCTCGAGAAGCTCTCGAAGGAGAAGCAGCGGAACCTCGCGATCGAACTCCTTCGTCGAATCCTCAACGATGAGATCCGCACGCTTGGCAAGTCGAACGTGGTTCAGCACCGGCTCTTCTCCGACCTCCTCACCGGAACGATCGTGCGATACCAGAACAAGACGTTGACCGACGCCGAGGTCATCGTCGAGCTGGTCGAACTCGCGCGGACAATGCGCAACGAGCACGAGCGCCTGGCCGCGACCGGGCTCTCCGAAGAGGAGCTCGCCTTCTACGACGCGGTAGTTCAGAACGATGCCGCAGTGCTCCAGCTCGGCGACGACGTGCTTAAGGCGATCGTGCGCGAGCTCGTGGACCTGATGCAGAAGGAAGCCACCGTCGACTGGCGCTATCGCGAGACGGTCCGAGCGGCAATGCGCGTCAAGATCAAGAGGCTGCTGCGAAAGCACGGATACCCGCCCGACAAGCAGGCCGCAGCGGTCGATCTCGTGATTGAGCAGGCCGAGCTCTTCGCCGACGAGCTCACCGCGGCGTAGCCAGGGAGGCCGGCTGCATAGTGTCCCGATCCGGAAGAGACTAGCCCCTTCCCCACCGGCCAACCGTGCTCGCGGGTGCCAGACGAAGCATCCAGGAACTAGCGAATCGGGACACTAGCGAGCGGGACATCTGGCCATACGCGCTCGGCCGGGCGCGCCGCCGCGGCATCACGATTGATCTACTTATCGTTACGTCCGGTCGCCCTGCAGGCCAAAGGCTTCCTCGAGGTACGCGATCGTCTCCGGGTCGCGCAGCTTGCACGCAGGCATTTGGTTGGTGAACAGGCCGCTTCTCCAGATCGCCGATCCTATCGGGCGGGTCGCGATCCATTCCATGCGAACGAGCGACTCGCGAAGGTCGGGGTCATCGACATCATGTGACAGCCTCGCTTGGTCGGTCAGAGGCGCATCGAGGATCGGCACGCTCCGCCCGTCGATCTCGACCAGGTATTCCGTCACCGGCCGGACGGTGTCTCGGACGATGCCCACACCCACATACCCCTGGACGGGCCGCGGCTTATAGAGGAACACGCGAGCGCCCGGGACTAGGTTCTCCAATGGCTTCGTGTAGAAGGCCCCGCCGCCGGCAGATACGAACCCGAATCGCTGTGCATCCTCCCAGGAGCGGTCACCAATCGTCACGTAGAAGTCGCGGCCGTTCCACGTCGGCAGCGGCGTGTTTGCATTGCCGACCGCGACCGCATCGGCCATCAGCTCTTCGAGGCGTCCCACCAAGGAATCCAACTCGCGAGCATGCAGCGGTGTCCACGCCGCTGGGCCAAGCAGGCGCTCGACCGCCGAAGGCTCAATGCCATAGAAGGACTGGAACGCCTCGGGTACAGACCACAAGTCCACTCGGTCATCTTGGCGAATCGACAAGGTGAATAGGCACCTGGACCTGTTGGCCGGCGGCGCAAACATGAGGCTGTGTTTCCAGGGGCGTGGGTACAGTCCGCTTCTGACGGCGCCCTCAACAACAGACAGCAATGCCGTTCGAATGTCCGGGTTGGTCGCCTCATCGACGACCCGTTCGACGCCGGCTCGCGACCACTGAAGGTCGCCGCGGCCCTCTTCTGTCTGCCGTTCGAACGCCTGCCTCACGAGCGCCATGATCGCTTCTAGCTGGTCGATCGTCGTCAGAAGCACCTCGACGCTGCCCGTGCCCCAGTGGCCGATCCCGGCAACGTCGCGGCCGAGAGCGTCAGGGTCATCCAGCTCGCCGACAGGAATGTCGAGGTACAGCTTCAGTTCGTCGAGCTGCGGCACTATCTCGACGAAGTTCGATGAGGACCGGTATGCGATGTACTGCTTGCGTACCTCCTCGAGTACCCCCGTATCCAGGTTCTGGATGCGCTTCCGCAGTTCTTCGAACAGCGGTCGCACCGGCCCGGACAGGGCTGGGTGGTCCTCGATGGCGTACGCGGCGCTCGGCTTCGGCTTTCGATAGCGGGCCAGAACCTCGTCCGCGAGCTTTGGGGCAGGCCATATTGTGAGAACCAAGTCCGCGAGTTTCTCGGCGCGGCACTGTATCTCCGGCTCAGTCCAGTGCTCGAGCCCCGCGAGGTAGTGGTTCAGCCGCAAATGGCTGTCTCGAAAGCCGCCCTTGACAGTGAGTTTCTCGGCGAACGGCCTGTCACTGAGCTCGGAGTTGTATCCAGTGAGCGTCAGATTGCCTATGGTGTGGAGCCAACGCTCGCGAACTGCCTTCCAGTCTGGCCCCAGCTCTTCCTGCCACTCCGGCGACAGATCAGGATTCTGCGGCATGACGTGCTCGATGGTGAAGATGTCGACGTCGATCGGCTCCTTGTGATCGAAGTTCTCGAGCTTCCGCAGCAGGTAGTTTCGGCTGCGGAAGTTGTACACGTCCTTGACAACGAGCGCGTTCCTGACTTCCTCATCGGTCGGCATTCGTCCATACGATTCTTTGAGCAGCAGCGCCGCGCGGAGGCTTTCGATGTAGTGCAATTCGTCGATCTCGGCCGCGAGAGTCGCGAAGGTCTTGTTGAGTATATTGGTTGGGATTCCGGCGATTGCGCGGCGGAAGACGTAGCTCTCGACGATCCGTATCACCTCGATGACCTGGCCCCCGTCGATCGTGCCTTCCTCCCGGTCGTGCATCACCTCGAGGAGAAACGGGTACGCGACATCAACCTTCAGTTGGTTCAGGTCCGAGATGGCGGACTGAAGGCCAGCGTCGTCCGTGTGGCCGAAAGCCAGCAAGACCCAGTTCTTTGAATGCGCGTAGGCATCGGCAACCAGTTCGGCTCGCGAGCCGTCCTGCGCCCGATCAAATGCCTTGAAGCTCTCGTAGACGCGGTCGATCTTGGGAATCTGACCCGTCTTCATCGTCAAGTAGTCGCGCACAAACCGATCGAACAGCTCTGGATCGGCCTGGAACGACTGCTCGAGGGGATACCACGACTTGGTGTAGATCTGGGTCTGCTCTTTGGACGGGAGGCCCATCAGCACGTAATTGCGAATCAGGTCCGCCTGCGAGAGGTCCAGGCCGGTCGAGTTGAGACTTTCGAAAATGAGTTGGGGATTGTCGTGATCGCGCTCTAGGGCAATGTCGACTACCAGCAGCTTCTCGATGCCCGCGAGAATCGAGGCAAGAGGTAGCGTCGTCCGCTTGAGCTGGTCCTCGAATAGCCGGTACATCTCGACGAGACGCGGCGCTTGGCCGGGATCGAGCTCCTGGCCATCGACAAGACGCATGAACGAGTCGCGATCGCCCTTCGTTAGAAGGAGCTTGTATCTCGCCTCCAGGCCGGCATCTTCATCGTCCTCCTGGAGCAGATAGTCACGGATGATCCGACGCCCTGTGATTGCTGACTCGCCGCCTCGAGCCTCGAATGCTCGGCCGAGGGCAAGGAGGATGAGCGAGATGGTCGTAAGTCGCTGCTGCCCGTCGATGACCTCAATGCGATTCGATCCGGTCACGACGTAGACGCCTGTGTCGATGTAGACGATCGAGCCCATGAAATGGGCGCCTACGGCTTTGCCAGAAGCCTGAACGATGTCGCCCCAGAGCTGAATGCACTGCTCCCGAGTCCAGCTGTACGTGCGCTGGTAGATCGGAATCTCGAGCTGGTCGCTCTTCTTCAGAAACTTGAGGAAGTTGGCTTCAGCTGCTTTCATCACAACCCCTAGGGCACTGGCCGACTTTGTCCGCGGCGATGGCATGCTGGGTGCTCGTCTGCGGGCATTATCAACGAGCACGGGCGGACTCGGACCCGATCCGCGTTGACCAGCCGACGCTGGACCAGGCTTCCGTCCACGGAGGAGACGACCAGCGCCGTCTGCTGGGGCCGCAGACGTCGGGGTCGGTGTCAAGCCTGTCCGCTCAGACAAGACTGTTGATAGACAGTCCTTGACAAAGTCTTGTTGTGTCAAGGGACAGACTGTCAAGGGACATCTGAATCTGCCCACGGGCGGCCACTGAACCTGCCCAATGGCGGACATCGAATCTGCCCACCCGCGGCCACCGAAACTGCCCGCAGCGGCGTTGGATACGGTCTGACACTGGCGGCCACGACGCTCGCGTCTCAGGCGGCCCATCTCGATCAGCCATCCGACGATCGCGACTTCGAGTCCGACCCCGACTCCACGCTGGTTATGAGGGCGATCCAAGCGTGGGACCCGTCGCGGCGATCCGTTCTCGAGCCATCGGCGGATGAGGACTTCTGAGCGATCTCGGTCAATGCGTCAGGGGGCTTGGATCGGCAGGTCCTGGCTGTATCCGGCTGAGATGAAGATCGTGTCTTGGCCAACAACGACGACAACGGCTCGATCAAATGAGGGCGGAATGGTTCCGCTCGTCCCCGGAGGAGGCCCTTTCGGGATCTGGCCGTCTATGTAGCAGACGGTTGCCGCTTGGTCGCTCGAATAGCCGTCGAGCTGGGGGTTGTTCGCGACCGCGGGCAGCTTCTGGATCGCGCCGACTGTCGAGGTGAAGGCGGCGGACACCGTGCCGTGATCATCCTGAGCAACGGCGGAGCACGCAGTCGGCGTTGTTGAGCGCATCGCAATGAATGCGCCGCCAACGGCCGCCACGAGGACGACCGGAAGGATCAGTGCGAGCGGGCGATGGAGAATCACACGCCGATGACGCTCCGTAGCGTCCAGCGGTTTCTCATTCATCCCCACTTGGCCTCCCCCCGAACCGAGAGCCTTGTAGCAGGTCCAACACTACTTGTAGTCGTCACCTGAGACAACCGGATGGGCACAACATGGTACTGCGCTGCTAGGGGCGGCCTCGGAGCAGTCTGACGCCGTGGCCCTCAATCGCCTCTGTGAGCCGGTGCGATTGGCCCTCGGTGACGATGACGTGGGCGTGGTGCAGCAGGCGGTCGACAGCAGCCGTGGCGAGACCTTTGGGGAAGATCGTGTCAAAGCGCGCCGGATGGAGATTCGAGGTCACGATGAGAGAGCGCTTCTCATAGGCGGCATCGACCAGGCGATAGAGAGCTTCGGCCTCGTCGGCGCCGGCGGGCAGCAAGCCGATGTCGTCGACCACGACCAGCTCGGAGCGGACGATCCGCTCGACGACCTTGGCGGTCGAGGCGTCGATCCGCGAGCGCGTGATAGTCGCCGTGAGGCTCTCAAGGCTGAACCAGGAGACACGCAGATCACGGTCGATCGCGGCGTGGGCGATGGCTTCGGCGAAGTGGGATTTGCCTGTGCCCGAGGGACCGACCAGGACCAGGTTCTCGGCCCGACCCATCCAGTTGAGTGATCGCAGGGCCCACTGCGCCTCATCGGGGATTGCCGACGCCTTGCGGTCCCAGGCCTCGAACGTCTTGCCCGACGGCAGGCGGGCCTCCCGACGGTGCAGCTCGCGAGTTGAGCGATCCCGCCCGGCTGCCTCTTCGGCGAGAAGGACCTTGAGCACCTGGGCATAGTCCCAACCCTCTTCGGCGGCCCGAGCGAGGACGGTCGGCGCCGCTTCGCGGAAGTAGCGCAGCCGCAGGCGATGGAGCAGCCGAGCGACATCGAGTGGCAGCGGTGCTGGCTCGACCGACGAAAGCCGCGGCGGCAGGTCGCGCCAGCGGGCGAACTCGTCGGCTGTCTGCGCGAACGAAAGCCTGCCGCGCGTTTCCATCGGGTCGTGGGTGGGACCGGTCACCATCAGCGCAAAGCNNCGCAGGTGGTCGACGATCGACTCAAGATCGCCGTCGGCGAAGCGTCCGGCTTCGGCAGCGAGTCCGAGCGCCCGCTCGACTTGCCGTGGGCCCACGAGCATCGCGAGCTCGGTTGCCCTGCGGATCTTGGTTCGGATCCGCTCGGCGCCAGACGCCGCGGCGAGGACGAGCCAGCGC
>PMKV01000115.1 GCA_003157875.1 Chloroflexota bacterium | reverse complement strand
CCGACCGTGCTGGAGGGCTCGCGGTTGCTGCTGACGGAGGCGCTGCGCGGTGACGGCGCGACGCTGCTCAACTCGGTTGGTGAGCGGTTCGTGGATGAGCTGGCTCCTCGAGACGAGGTTGCGCGGGCGATCGTCAGGCAGGGTCCGGCCTTCCTCGATCTGCGATCGATCGATCGGTCGCGCTTTCCGGGCCTGATGGCCGAAATCGAGAAGTCGGGCTTCGATCCCGCGGCGGAGCCGATCCCGGTCTCACCGGCGGCCCACTACACCATCGGCGGCATCGTGACCGACCTGCTCGGCCGGACCGACATCGCCGGTTTGTACGCGGCCGGCGAGTGCGCGGCCACCGGGGTCCACGGGGCCAATCGCCTCGCTTCCAACTCGTTGCTGGAGTGCCTGGTCTTCGGGCGACGAGCGGCGCTGGCCGCCCTCGACGAACCGCCGGTTCCCGCGAGGGCAGAGGAAGCGGTGCCGGTGCCGGCGGAGCGCGTGGCTTCCGAGGCGCTGTGCGAGCAAGTCTGGCTGCAGGCGGGCGTCATGCGCGATCCGGAGCGCCTGACCGAGCTGGCGAAGAGCCCGGATCCAGTGGCGTCGATGGTGGCCCGCTTCGCTCTCGCCCGAGCCGAGAGTCGCGGCGTCCACTACCGTATCGATGCACCCGTTCCGGACGCGGCCTTCGACGGGCACTTCGTGTTGCGACCCGGCCGCAACCTGTCGCTGGAGCAATGGACGTGACCGCCACGGAGACCGCCGTCACCGCAACCGCCGCACCTGCTCGCCGCCAGATCCGCCCGCCCGATCCGGAGGCAGTGGCGCGGGTCGTGGCCGCCGGCCTGGCCGAGGACCTCACGCTGGGCGATCCCACCACCGACGGCCTGTTCGGCCCGGAGGCCACGGCCACGATGTCGCTGCTGGTCAAGGCGCCGGGCATCGTGTGCGGCTTGCCGATCGTCGCCGCGGTCTTCGCCGCGCTGAGCTCGGCGGTGGTCGTTGCGCCGGCGGTCGCCGACGGCGAGCGGGTGGAGGCCGTCCCCGCGGAGATAGCCCGCATCACCGGACCGACTCGGGCCATCCTTTCGGGCGAGAGGACCGCGCTCAATTTGTTGGGCCGGCTCTCCGGCATCGCCACGCTGACGGGGCGGTGCGTCGCCGAGCTGAGTGGGACCGGAGCCACGCTCCTGGACACCCGCAAGACCACGGCCGGTCTGCGGGACCTGGAGAAGTACGCGGTGCGCTGCGGCGGCGGCACCAACCATCGCCTCAACCTGGGCGAGGCGCTGCTCGTCAAGGACAACCATCTGCGCCTCGCCGGTGGGATCGCGGCGGCCGTATCGGCCCTGCGGCGGTCGGCGCCGCGGCTGCGTCTGGAGGTCGAGACGGAGACCCTGGCCGACGTCCGCGAGGCCCTCGAGGCGGGCGTCAATCGGATCCTGCTGGACAACATGAGCCTCGACGAGATGCGCGCGGCCGTGGCCATCGTGGGCGGCCACGTCGAGACCGAGGCCTCCGGCGGGATCACTCTCGACAACCTCCGCTCGGTCGGCGAAACGGGCGTCGATTTCGTTTCGCTCGGCGCGCTGACGCATTCCGCCGGATCGCTCGATGTCTCGCTCGAGGTAGTCGGTTGACGCCCGATCCGGACACCGCCGAGGTTCGCCCGGCCGCCACAGGCTTCGGCCCGGACTCCGTGTCGGTGCCGCCCCCCGGCGATCCGGCGACCTTCCCCGCGCTGCAGGCTGAGATCCGCGAGCTTGCCCGTGAGCACGACGCCGTCATCCTGGCCCACAGCTACGAGCGGCCCGAGATCCAGGACTTGACCGACCACGTCGGCGACTCGCTTAGCCTCTCGCGACTCGCCGCCTCCGCGCCCCAGTCGACGATCGTCTTCTGCGGCGTCTCGTTCATGGCGGAGACGGCCAAGATCCTCTCGCCGCGGAAACGCGTTCTGCTGCCGGATATCGCCGCGGGCTGTTCGCTGGCCGACTCGATCACGGTCGAGCAGCTGCGGTCGTGGAAGGCCGAGCATCGCGGCGCCGTCGTCGTCTCGTACGTGAACACGACCGCGGCCGTCAAGGCGGAGAGCGACTACTGCTGCACATCGAGCAATGCCCGGGCCGTGATCGACGCCATCCCGGCCGACCGCGCGATCCTCTTCCTGCCCGACATGTTCCTCGGCCTGTGGCTGCAGCGCGTGACCGGCCGCAAGCTCACCATCTGGCTCGGTGAGTGCCACGTCCATGCCGGCATCCGCCCCTCGGACGTGGAGCAGTGGCATCGCGAGTTGCCCGGGGCCGAGCTGTTGATCCACCCCGAGTGCGGCTGCACCAGCCAGGTCATCGAGGCCGTCGGCGACGACGCTCACATCCTCTCGACCGAGGGCATGGTCACCTACGCCCAGCAGTCGAAGGCCGATGCGTTCCTGATCGCGACCGAGACCGGCATCCTCCACCGTCTCGAGGAGAAGGCGCCGGGCAAGCGGTTCGTGCCGGTGAACCGCGAGGCGGTCTGCCAGTACATGAAGCTCACGACCCTGGAAAAGGTCCGGGACTCGCTGCGGGACGGCATCTACGAGATAGACGTTCCGACGCACACGGCGGATCGGGCCCGGATCGCGCTGGAGCGGATGATCGCGATCGGGTGACGTTCGGCCGGTCGGCCGCAGACCGCTAGCTCGGGTGGCCGATCTCGAGCTGGACGGCCGGGAGCCCTTCGCCGCCGGCCAGTCTGGCGAAGCGGTTGCCGCCAGATCGATAGTGGTCGACCAGTCGGTCGTACTCCGCCGCCACCCAGGCGTAGTCGGGGTGGCCGGCCTGCCACTCGCGCTGGAAAACCACGCCGCGCAGTCGGACCTGCATCAGCTCCTTGAGGCAGTTGAAGCATGGCTGGAGCGTCGTATAGAGGATGGCTCCGTCGATCGCGGTCCCGAAGCGCGCGGCCGTGGCCATGGCGTTCTGCTCGGCGTGGACGCACACACAGATGTCGTACAGCTTGCCGGAGAGCCCGGCATCGGGCCGTTCGGCACGAAGA
Source organism: Chloroflexota bacterium (assembly GCA_003157875.1). Classification (GTDB taxonomy): domain Bacteria; phylum Chloroflexota; class Limnocylindria; order Limnocylindrales; family CSP1-4; genus Fen-1039. The sequence goes on along the minus strand of PMKV01000115.1, from coordinate 11,433 downwards.
GCGCAACGGCGGCAGCCGCGTTCGGCCTCCGTGCAGTTGGGATAGCCGGCCGGCGTGCCGTTGTAGCCGCTGCCGAGGACTCGGTCGTCGCGGACGATCACCGCGCCGACACGCGAACCCAGACACTTCGCGCCCGACTCGACGACCAGCGCCAGGCGCATGTAGAAGTCCTGGCGCTTCCAGCTCGAATCTTCTAGTTCGATGACATCGGGCGCCATCGCTGCCTCGCGCGTCGGTGGGTGGTCGATCCGACCCGTCCGTCGGGACGCAGCTGACGGTACACGGCCTGCATCGGTGCTGCATCGCCCGTGGCGCACTAGAATGCGTCCCATCAGGTCGTCGATGCGTATCCGGGGGGATATCGAACGTGATCGTTCACCTGCTGGAATATAAGGTCGTGCCCGGCCACGAGGCCGAACTGGCGGGGCACCTCCGTCACGCCTCCCTGTCGGTGCGGCCGCAGCACGGCCAGGTCGCCCGCTACGTGGGTCGGCGCCTCGGCCACCAGGGGCGCGAGCACATAGCCGTCACAACCTGGCGCGACTTGTCGGCTCTTGCTGACGGAACGGATGCCGAGGGCGTTCCGGCGTACCTGGCACGTGTCGTGGATTTGCTTGGCGACAAGGCGTCCAGGCAGTATCGTGTGGTAGCTTCCGTCGAACTCGGTGGGGAGACAGCGAGCGTCCTGCGGGTATACAGGACCTCTATCGCGGCCGAGGCGGTGGAGGTATGGGAGCGGAGGACCTTCGAGTCCGTCGGCCGGCTTGCCAACAAGGATGGCTTGATCGCCGTCGTCGCGGGGGTCGAAGCAGCCGGTGTTGCGGCCGCACCGCAAACCGGTGAGGTCTCGGTCGTAGTACTTACGGCATGGACCAAGTGGGATCTTCTGCTGGCGGCTACCGGAGGCCGCCTGAATAGAGCGATAATCGACACCGAACTCGCGGATCTCGAGCGGCCGGCGAGCGCCGACCACTTCGAGCTCCTCGAGGCGGAGCCGGGACCTGGGTAGAGGTCGCAGATTGAGAATGGTCACCCGATGAGGGGAACTAGTTCGGGTCGCCCGGGACTCGCCCGGCGGGACGATGGCGCGAATCAATGCGGCGTCGGAACTTCTGGCTGGTCGATTGCGTCTTTGGAATGGGAGACCATTCCCCTATGGAATGGCAGAAGGGGTCGACCCTCTTTGCAGAAGCCAAGTCCGGAGTGCCCTAGATGACCTGGACCGCGTCGGCCCAGGCTCTTGGCCGGAGCAGCCGGCCGATTCGGTTCGCCCGCTACCTATCGGTATCCGCTCCGGCTATCCTGCTGGCCGCGAGCGCCGCTGCCGCCCTGGCGTACTTCTTCACGTTCCTGCGGCCGTTGGCGGACTCGCTCGATGCCATATTGCCGGTCGACCCGGCCGACGCGGACCCCACGGTTGCGGTCCTCTCGGCGATTGGGCTGGTGGCGCTGACCATCGGGCTCGTCCGCGGCAAGTCGGTGGCGTGGTGGCTGACCATGGCAACCCTGTCGGTTTCGCTGCTGGCCCAGGCCGCCGCCCTGTCGCGGCCGCTCGGTATGCTCGTGGTCGGCTGCTTGCTGGCGATCCTGCTCGCGGACAGGCGCCGGTACATAGTCGAGACGGCCATCGGCTGGCGCAGGCTGATCGTCGCCCTGCTCATCGTCGGCGGTCTTGCGGTTGGCCTCGAAACCTCGCTGGTCATCGCCACGACCGGCGACTGGCCGCGGCCGCTCTCCGCCTTGAGCGATATCACAGCCACCATCGGGAACGCCCTGGGCCTGAGTGATGCCACCGGCAACCGCGTTCTCCAGCAGACCAGCCGGGACGCGATCCTGGGCTTCCTGCTCCTCGCCTCGCGCCTGCCGATCGTTCTTGCCGCGGTCGGCGTGTTGAGCCGCGTTGCGGAGCCCCGGCCGGATCCAACCACCCGGGCCAGGGCCCGCGCGATCGCCGAGAAGTACGGCTGCGGGGCGCTGCTGCCGTTCCAGCTGGGTGAGGACAAGCTCGTCTTCTCCCCGCCGGACGCCGACGGGCTGCTCGTCTACGGGCTTGCGGGACGGACCGCCGTGGTCCTGGGCGATCTCATCGGGCCCGCCGAAGCCGCGCCCAATGTGCTGCGCGATTTCCTGGCAAACTGCCGCAAGCTCGACCGCGTGCCGGTCGTATACCAGGCCGGCTCAGCCAGCAGGTCCACGCTGGTCGGAGCCGGGTTCAGGATGTTCAAGGTGGGCCAGGAGGCCCTCATCGATCTGCCAACGTTCGACACGACCGGGTCACGGCGCGCCAACCTGCGGCACACGATCACCCGTTGCCGCAAGGACGGGGTCGCGTTCCGCTGGTTCCCCCATGGCCTCCCGGCAGAGGAATCGGCTTTGCTGGCGGACCTTGAAGCGATCGATGCCGTCTGGCGCCGCAAGACCGGCCCACAGATGGGCTTCACCATCAGTCACTTCGACCGGGCGACTCTTGCCTGGCAGCCGGCCTCGATCGCCGTAAGCGCCGACGGGCATGCCCTTGCCTTCACAACCTTCCGCCAGACCGGTGTCGACGGAGGCTGGGTCCTGGACCTCATGCGCCGCGCCCCGGACGGACCCCCGGGCGCGGTCGAAGCGTGCATCGCCGAAGGGGCTCTCGCGTTCCGCGACGCCGGCGCCAGGACGCTTTCGCTCGGGCTGGCGCCGCTGAGCGGGCTTGATGCCTCCAGCCCCGTCTTCGAGGAGCGCCTCCTCGCCTACGCCGGGAAGCTCGTTCATTCCGCATATGACGTCGACGGTCTGGCCCGTTTCAAGAACAAGTTCGATCCCTACTGGATCCCGCGCTTTGGGGCCACGCGTCGGCGCCGCGACGTTGTCGGCTTCGTGATCGCCCTGTTGCGCATCCATATGGCGGGTGCCTTCCATCTGCCGGGTCGCCGCCACGCGGCAAGGCAGGTCGCGGTCGCATGAAGTTCCCGTTCCGAAAGGGCGCACCGGTCGAGACGGTGCCAGACGAGGCTGTGCCCAACGAGCCCCTGCCCGCAGAGGCTGAGCCCGACGAAGTCCTGCCTACAGACGTGGTTGCTGCCGATCAGGCCGCCGTCGATGCTCCGCCTGCAAAGGCGGTCCAGTCCAGGGCCTCTCGACACAAGCCGGACCCCACCGAGCCCGACTCAGCTTCCAGCGTGGCCGCCGAGCCCGTCTCGGACGAAAGCCGGCCCGCCGAAGTCGAGGAGCCCGGCGTCCGCCGCCCGAGGCTCCGCGCGATTCGAGCCATCCTTTCGCGGCTGCGCCCCGGCCGCAAGTTCGAGAGATACGCCTGGCTCCCGGTCGGTGTTGTCGTTGCCGCGATCATCGTCCTGGTGTCCGTGTACTCCCAGACGGTCCAATCGAGCGACCAGGCGCTGGTTCTGATGGGCTTCGACTCGGATCGGGCGCAGTTGATCACGGCGTTGATCATCGCCGCCGTCGGGGCGGCCGTCGTCACCCTCGTCGTCAATCGGGTCGGATTCGCCACGTTGCTCGGCCTCGGTTCGCTGGCTGTGTTGTTCACCCAAACCTTTGTCACGGAGACTCAGAACGCCCTCGCAGCAACCGGAGCGCTGGGTGCATTCGATCCGGTCGGTTGGCTCCTCACGCTCCTGACGCTGGTTGTCATCGGCCTCGTCATATCCTGGGCCGTAGCCATTGTCGCGGCCGCGGTCCGGCCGGGGCTGGTCTCCTCTCTCCTGGCTTTCTGCCAGATCCTGGGCTTTGCCCTGCTGATCGTTGGCTCAATCGTGTCCCGGGTTGGTGCCAGACTGTTGCGACGGCCGGCCGCCTGGGGTCTCGCGCTGCGAGGGCTTGCCAACGCCCACCGGCCCAGCCTGAGGTTGGCTCGCCGTCCAGTGGCAGCGGCCCTGGTGATCGTCCTGCTCGCCGCCACGGTTCCGGCCTTCGCCGACATGGTGAATCTCACGCCGGATGCCTTGATGCTCGGGGGCAACAACCAGGGCGGGGGACTGGTTCATGACGTCTCGTTCCCTGCCGAGAGCCAGGTCGCCCGGGCATCGGGGACTCCCAGCCCAAGCCCAACGGCGTCGGCCGGACCGGCCTCGCCGAGCCCGTCCCCGACCCCCTCCATCACGGCGGCTCCCGGCACCAAGCCGTGGCTTGCTTGGAAGCCGTCGGGCGCCGGGCGTGTCGATAAGGTCTTCATGCTGGCGCCGTGGAGAGGAGGGACGGCGACCAACTCCGAGATCGACGTCTACACGCCGCCGGGCTACGTTGGTTCCGGTCAGCGAACCTACCCGGTGATCTACGAGGCGCCGACCGGCCTGGACCTGTGGGGCAAGGGCACGGGAGTCATCTCGGCTCTCGACACGCTGATCGACTCGGGCCAGATGCCGGCATCGATCGTTGTCTTCATCGACTCGGGAGGCGCGCCTTACGGCGACACCGAGTGCGCCGACATGTACGACGGCTCGCAGTGGTTCGAGTCGTACATCACCAACACCATTCCCACCTGGGTCGAGACTCACTACGACGCCATCCCGAATCCCAAGGCCCGCGCGATCATGGGCATGTCGATGGGTGGCTTCTGTGCGGCAATGCTGGCCCTTCGACACCCCGACGTCTTCGGGATTTCGATCTCGTTCTCCGGCTACTACACCGCCGGCGCCGGTGGCCCCGCTTCCATGAAGCCGTTTGGAACAAATCTCGACGACTTCTCACCGGCCTTGCTTGCCCCGGCCCGTGCGGCGGAGGATGCGTCCAAGCTCTACTTCATCATCGTCGTCAACCCGGCTCAATCGTTCTACGGGCCGCACGCAACCAACTTCGAGAAGATCCTCCTCGACAACGGCTACAAGTACTTGAGCATCAACTCGGATTACACCCATGGCTGGGGCCAGGTCCGCAACGAGACGCCGCCGGCGATGAAGGCTTGGGGTTCGCAGCTCGTGTTGAACGGGATCTGGTGACGGGGCTCCGGTCGACGGCCTGATTTCCAGGAGTGGTAGCGGTGGACGAGTTCCTGGACGAGCTCGAGATCAAGGATCGGGTGTTGCTCGAGACTCAGGCCGGGCCGCGGACGGTCGCCCACAGGGGCACGATCGCGAACCTCACCGCCGAAGAGATATGGGTGGCCGTCGGCAGAGCCGCTGAGGAATGGATTGCCCCCGGGTCGCCGGTGCGGTTGATCGTCGTGCGGTCCCACGATCGCAGCCTGTCCGCGGAGACGTCGGTTCGCAGGATGGTAGGTGGCTCAGGGCGGATGGCCGCCTTGGGGCGGCCCGAGGCCTGGGCAAACCATTCTCGTCGGGCCAACGATCGAGTCAGACTGGCGATACCGGCCTACCTGCTGCCCGATGCCGACGGCACAGTCGTCCCGGCGCGAACGACGAACATAAGCGTCGGCGGCTTCCACTGTTTGACCGCCCTGCCGATGGCCGTCGGCCGGCAGCTGGCCGTGTCGCTCATGCTCAGCCCGACGACCCCGTTCGAGTGCCGGGCCCAGGTCGTTCGCCTCAGCGACGACCCGGACGATCCGTTGCGCCGTCAGCTCGTCGTCGCGTTCCGCTTCCTCGACCTGACCGCCGATGACGAGGCCCGAGTCGCTGAGGCGCTGGCCGCCCTCAGCGACGAGACCGACGCGACGGCCGTTCCGGCCGCCTGGCACAGCGGGGATCGCGGGGATCGCGGGGAAGGACCGGCCCGCTAGCGGTCTAGCAGCCCGACTCGTCGGGATAGAGCGGCCGGACCGAGATGGTGTAGCGGCCGCTGGGCGCCGTCCAGACGGTGACGACGTCGGCGTTCCTGGCGGCGGCCGTGAATGCCGTCAGATCGGCACCCGTCACGGCGATGCAGAGCACGCCTTCGATGGCGGTCTTCATGCCGGACGCCGGGTCAATGCCGATGGGCCAGGCGACGAAGCGCGCGCTTGGTCCGGCCGAGTTGGGAGTCTGGGCGGGGGTGGTGAAGACACGCATCACGGTCGGTTGGTAGGCCTCCGCGCCATCGACAGGTCGACCGAGGAAGGTCGATAGATCCAGCATCTGCTTCTGGAAGGCCTCCAGCTTCGATCGGGCCGCGGCGACGTCCTGGGGCGTCCCGAGGTCCTCCGACAGGCCGAGGGCATAGGCGCTCACGACATGGGTCACGCCGGCCACGGTCGTGGTGAAGACGCTCGTGCCCGCGTCGGCGACGCCGCCGACGTCGTAGCTCGCGTCGGGCCCGAGGAGACCGGCTTCATCGGCGGCGGCCAGGATCGACTGGATCTCGGCAGGGGAGACATGGAGGAGGCGCAGGTCCGGCAGAAGGAGCCGGGGGTACGTGGCGTCCAGGGGGCCGGCGACGATGACGCTGCCGTCGCCGCAAAGTGCGAACTCGGGCAGCCTGGTCAGCTGATAGCCGGCCGGCACGAATCCGCCTTCGTCGGCGATGCGCAGGATCAGCTTGTCGGGGCCGATCTCGACCGCGTACTTCGGGGTCGAGGATGGGCCTGATGATTGCGCCGGCGATGGCGAGCCGGCCCTGGGCGTTGGCATGCTTCCACTGGGCGCGGGTGAGGCACAAGCCCCCGCCACCAGGCAGATCGCCAGGATCGAAATCCGTTTCCGCATCCGAGCCTCTCGCGTGCGCCGAACGCCGCCTGGAACAAGTCGTCTCAGGCATTCGACGCTCGCATGCGTGACGCGGTTCCCGCGACCCGCGACCCGCGAACCGCACCGGCTCGCGGCCTCAGGCGTTGCCCTGAGATAGGCGAACCAGGCCCGAGCAATGGTAGTCTCGATTCTCGGCGTCGCGCCAGCGAGCGGGAGTAGCTCAGTCGGTTCGCCAGCCGCTGGCGCAGATTAGTGACCGCGCGCGGGGACCTTTAGGGGCTGTTGGGGTCTCCGAGGGTGGCGCACCGTGGGGAGGTCTCGCGGTCCTTCGGCCAAGACCACTCCTCGAGACTCCGGTATCTCGCATGCTCCGCGCTCTCAACGTCCAATCTCGCCGCCTCATCGGTCCGGCAGGACAGTTAGGGGCGCCGGACGCTGCCCCATCCCATCCGGATGTGCGACCCAGCCGCGAGATCGCGCTCGATCGGATCCTTCTGGCTCTCGCTGCCGGTGGCTGGGGCGTCGCCGTCGTCTGGCTTACCTCCGGCCTCGGGGGACCGGGCACACAGCGCGCCGTTGCCGACGTCGGCGAGACTGCCCTGGACCTGCTGGCAGCAGTGATCGTCCTTCGGGCGGCGCTTCATATCGACGTCCATCGGATTCGCCTTGGGTGGGCGGTGCTGGCCATCGCAATGCTCGTCTATGCCATTGGCGACGGGGCATTTGCCTGGTTGGACCTTAGCGGCGGCACGACCTCCCCATCGTTGGCCGACCTTGCCTACGTCAACTACTACCCGATCGTCGTCGTCGCCCTTTTCATGTTCCAGCGCGCATCGTCCGCCCGGCGCGACACTCTCCGGCTCACGATCGACTCAATGATCGTGGTCATCGGCGGCGGCATCGTCGTCTGGCATACGCTCTTTCGACCCGTTCTCGCGTCCCTGAACCCGGACCCCCTGACCGCCGCGCTCGCACTCGGATACCCGATCGGCGACCTCGTGCTCCTGTTCGGCGTCGCCGCGACCTCGCTGCGACACCCGCCGGAGATTGATGCCAGGGCCCTGGCGGCACTCGTCGGCGGTCTGGGGCTCATGTTCGTGGCCGATGTCGGCTACGGGCAGCTGAACCTCACCGGTACATTCGGCCTCGAGCGCTGGCCCGACGTCGTATACCTCAGCTCGACGCTCCTCATAGCTCTCGCGGGATACTTCCAGGCGCACCCCGGCCCGGCGGCGGCGGGCCGCGACAGGGCCCTGAGCCGCCTGCTCCTTGGCGTGCCATATGTTGCGCTCGCAGCCGGCTACTCGGTCCTCATCGTGCTCGCCCAGGGTGCGGTCACGGGCGAGGTCCTCGAGGTACTGTACGGAGCTGTCGCCTTGACCGTGATCGTTCTGATCCGCCAGGAGCTGGTGCTGCGCGAGAACAGTCAGCTGCTGTCCGAGCAGGCGCGGCGGGAGTCGGAGGAACGATTCAAGAGGCTGGCCGCGAACACGTCCGATGCCGTGTTGCTGGTCGATCGCGACGGCGTCGTGACCGACGCGCCGCCGGGTGTCGCCCGCGTCCTCGGAGTCGATGCTTCACAGCTCGTGGGCCGGCCGATCTCGAGATTCGTTCACGCCGACGATGTGGACCGAGCCCAGGCGTTCATCGAGGCTGTGGCCGCCGGGCGGTCCGTCGCCCAGCCGATCGAGTGGCGCTTGTGGGATGTCACCGGCGCGTGGCGCCAGATGGAGACTATCGCCGTCAACCTCCTGGACGACCCCTCCGTCGGGCAGATCGTCCTGACCACGCGCGACGTCCGGGAACGCAAGACCCTCGAGCGACAGCTCACACAGGTTGCCCTGCACGACCTTCTGACCAACCTCCCGAACCGTACCCTGTTCCGCGACCGAGTGGGGCAGGCCCTGGCGAGCGCCGCCGGAGCTCTGCGGCAAACGACTGTCATTTCGATCAACCTGGACGGCTTCAAGCACGTGAACGAGAGTCTCGGTCACCCGATGGGCGATCAGGTTCTCCAGGAAGTCTCTCGCCGGCTCCTGGCCTCGGTCCGCGCCGCCGACACCTGTGGCCGCCTCGGTGGGGACGAGTTTGGAGTCCTGCTCGACGGTGACTCCACGACTGAGGACGGGCTGGCCGCCGCCGATCTAATCCTGGCTGCCCTCCGCATGCCAATGGAGCTTGCCGACGACCCGATCCATCAGACTGCGAGCGCGGGCGTCTCGACGGCCGCGCCGACCGAAATCAATGCGAGCACCATGCTGCGAAGGGCAGAGACGGCGAGGTCGGTCGCCCGGAGTAAGGGCGGCGACCGGGTCGTGGTCTTCGAGCCGGCAATGCAGGAAGCGGTGCAGGCCCGGTTCGAACTCGCATCGGACCTTCGTCGGGCCATCGACCAGGCTGAGTTCGTGCTGAACTACCAGCCGATCGTGGACATGCGCACCGGTGAGCTCGTCGGGGCGGAGGCTCTTGTCCGATGGGATCACCCGACCCGCGGAAGGATCTCTCCCAGCGTCTTCATCCCTCTCGCAGAGGAGACGGGATTGATCGATGAAATCGGGACGTGGGTCCTTCGGACCGCCTGCACCGAAGTCACCCGATGGGCCGCTCTGTCCCCCGGTCGCGTACCCCGAGTGTCGATCAACCTATCGGCCAGCCAGGTCGCCGACCCGCAGCTAGCCTGGACCGTTCAGGCGGCCATGGCGCACGCCAGCGCGAACCCAAGCTGGGTCACCCTCGAGCTCACCGAGAGCATCCTGATGCTGAACAGCGCCGACTCCCTGGAGCGGCTCCACGCCCTGCGCGCTTTGGGCGTTCAGATCGCCATCGACGACTTCGGGACCGGATACTCGTCGCTGGCATACCTGGAGCAGTTCCCAGTCACCCACATCAAGATCGACCGGTCGTTCGTGACTCCGCTCGACGATCCACGGCGGGGGGCCGGCCTGGTTCATGCGATCATCGAGATCGGGCGAGCCCTCGGCCTGACGACCGTCGCCGAAGGGATAGAGACGACAACGCAGCTTCGGCGGCTTCGGGAGTTGGGTTGCGGGCTCGGGCAGGGCTACCTCTTCGCCCGGCCCCTGGAGCGTGACGCGATGGCCGACCTCGTCGCTCGCCGGACAGGGCCCGTCTTCGCACGCGAGGTCGCGGCGGCAGCGCGACAACGGACGGGTCGGACGAAGGGGTCGGCCCCGCCCCGGGCAGTGTCGGGCGCCCCGCGGAAGGCGGCGGCCCGTCTCTAAGGTTCGGGCCAATGGCAGCATGTAGTCGATGGTGTCGGCCGGTGGAGGGCGAGGGATGGGTAATCAACGCCAATGCCGTTGCCAGCTCCTCCGATAAGTCGGTACGAGAGGAGCCGCCTCAAGACCCGGCTTGCGCCCGGGTCGGCTCAAAGCCCGGCTGACGTTGTCGACCAGGTCGACCACGCGATCGTCGTCCACGTCCTGTAGACGTAGCCCGACCGGCCTTCGCTGCCGCCGCAATGCCGGGGACCGCGAACATCAGGGCTACCCCAAATGCGGCAACGCCACCAATCACTCTTCGTCGAACCATCGTTCTTCCTCCCCACCGCTCGGTCGATTGCCGAGCCATCGCGGAGACTGCTTGCGATGCGTGACAGGCCGATGACGATTACGTCTGATCCGGGGACAGCCGCAGAGGCGGCGCGGTCGGGTCGCCTGACGGTCCGAGTTCGTCCCTGCTGACGCCTGTCCCCTCGACGTTCCATCATTCGATGATCTCGAGCAGATGCCTGCCGCCCCCCTGTCGCGGCGACCTGCAGCTCATGACGGGACGCCACACCCCGAGTGCCGTCGTACCGCCACGGAAAGGTGACGACGATGCAGATCGGATTGGTTGGTCTGGGCCGTATGGGGCTGGTCGCAGACAAGGCAATCTCGGCTGGAGCGAAATCCCTCAAGGACCTGATCGGCCAGCTCGCTGCGCCACGCGTAGTATGGCTGGTGGTGCCGGCCGCCTCTGTCGACGCCACACTGGACGAGATCGCGCCGCTGCTGGCGCGGGGCGACGTGGTCGTGGATGGCGGCAACTCGTACTACGTCGACGACATCCGCCGGGCCATGAGATACCGGCTCGGCGGCCACGAAGAACAGAAGGGTTAGAGCATGGCTGACCGGCCATCCAAGCGTAGATCGGCCCCCGAGTCGGGCGAGCCGTCAGACGCCTTCGTCTTCTTCGGCGCTACAGGCGACCTGGCCTACAAGCAGATCTTCCCTGCGCTGGCGGACCTGATCCGCGACGAGGGCTTCGACCTTCCGATCATCGGCGTGGCCCGTTCGGGTGACCTCGAAAGCCTGAAAGAGCGGGCTCGCCGGAGCCTGGCCGAACATGGCTTCACGGATGTGGCCGCGACCCAGGCCCTGACCGACCGCCTGCGTTACGTGAAGGGTTCGGACGAAGACATCGAAACGTTCCGCGCCCTTCGTCGGGAACTCGGGAAGGCCCGGCATCCGCTTCACTACCTGGCCGTTCCGCCGGCGCTGTTCGGAGAGGTCGTGGGCTGCCTGCAGGTTTCCGGCTGCGCGGCCGGGGCCCGGATCATCGTCGAAAAGCCGTTCGGCCGCGATCTGGCCTCGGCGGTGGCGCTCAACGAGACGATCCACGAAGTCTTCGCCGAACCCGACGTCTTTCGGATCGACCACTACCTGGGCAAGGAACCGGTCCAGAACCTGGTCTACTTCCGCTTCGCCAACTCGTTTCTGGAGCCGCTCTGGAATCGCGACCAGGTGGCCAGCGTGCAGATCAACATGCCCGAGGCAATGGACGTGGCCGACCGCGGGGCTTTCTACGACCAGGCCGGAGCGATTCGCGACGTGGTCCAGAACCATCTCCTCCAGGTGGTGAGCCTGCTGGC
>PMKV01000078.1 GCA_003157875.1 Chloroflexota bacterium | reverse complement strand
CGTCTTGCCGGCCTTCGGCGGGCTGACGATGAGGGCACGCTGGCCCTTGCCGATCGGGTTGACCAGGTTGATCAGCCGCTGGCTGAGGTTCTTGGGGTCGGTCTCGAGGTTGATCAGAACGTCCGGGTGGACCGGCGTCAGATCCCCGAACTGGGGGCGGCGGCGGGCGGTCTCCGGGTCGACGCCGTTGACGCGATCGACGCGGATCATGCCCCAGTACTTCTNNAGGCCGTGGCGGCGCATGAACCCGAAGCCCTCGTCGACGACGTCGAGGATGCCGGTGGCGTAAGCGTGACCGGCAAGTTCGCTCTGTCGGACCAGGATCTGATCGACGAGCTCTTCCTTGCCGGCGGTTCCGGCCTCCATCTCGAGGTCGCGCCCAACCGCCTGAAGCTCGTTGACGTTCATCCCGGAGAGCTCGGTGATGTCGAGATCGCGGTTGTCTCCGTCCTGGAAATCGTCGTACTCGGCCATGGGGGCGCGGCCTGCGGGCCGGCGGCGAGGGCGGCGGTTGCGGGATCGGGGATCGGGACCGTTGGGGGGCATAAGGGGTTCGGCTCGTGTGGGGGAAGGTGCCGTGCGGCGGTTCGCGCGGAATCGGTCCGCAGCGGATGTGCACGGTCGGGGCGACGCGGAGAATAACCGGCCCTGAAGACGCCGTCAATCAGGCGGATTCGGCCGATCCGCCATTCGAACGTCGACGCCGGGGCTGAGACGCGCGTCCAGCCGCCGCGGAAGAGCTCAATTCGGGCCCGGGGAGGCCCACGATGCCTCGATCGGCCGGCCGCGGAGCTACGGTCGCAGCGTTCCGAAGAAGACCTGCCAGGCGAGGAGCGACTTCGCGATCAGGCTGAAGAGCATGTAGGCGCGCTCGCCGTAGAGGTAGTCGCGCCAGCTCCCGATCTTTCGGTACTGCAAGACCATGTTGACCGCGAAGACGTTGAAGAAGACGAAGAGCGTCACGAAGATCGCGATCACGAAGCTCGGGATCGGCGCCGAGCCGGGCTCGGTGGCCGAGACCAGGATCGTGACGAAGATGACCACCCACGGCACCGCGCCGGCGATGCAACCGAAGATGTAGTGCAGCCACTGTGGTTTGTCGCGGCCCTCGTTGGCGATCTCCATGCTCCAGCCGAAGAGGATCATGGCCGCGTTCGCGCCGAAGATGGCGATCAGCGTGCCGATCTCCTGGACGCCGGCCAGGGCCGCTATGACGACGATCATCACGCTCGAGCTGAATGAGTACTCGATCCAGCGGATCGGGTTCTGACCGCGACCCAGATGAGCCTCATACCAACGCCTTGCCGGGAACGCCATGGTGAAGTGCGCGACGGCGCTCATCAGGAAGAACAACGCCACTGCCGGCCCGATCGGCAGGTCCCAGATCGAGCGCTGGGCCGTGACCAGGTGGCTCGTGGCCGTATCGAAGCGCAGGTAGGTGCTCACGATGGGCGACGTCACGACGGGGCTCTTGGCGAAGGAGATGGCCAGGATTGCGAGGCCCTGTACCAGATGGAGCCCGGCCAGGACCGCGTTCCAGCGGAAGAGGCTCGCCGATCGATCGGCCGGGATGGCGGCGGCGGCGGCGGACATGTGACCTCCAATAGATACGGGTAGGCCGCATTACTCCTGCAGGATAGGCACTCCATTGCGCCCGTGCACACGGCTCCTGCCGTATCGAACCGACTCCCAGGCCGCCCCCGGGGAAGTGCCTTTGGACCGTCGGGGCACGGCGACAACACGAACAACGGCCCTGAGCCGCCGCTCCATCCCGGCGTACCGTTGGCATCAACCCATCTCGGTGTCGCCACACCCATACGACCCTCGCTGGCAGAGCAGCCGGAGAACCACGTGACCCTGACCCATACCGAAGACGACGTCGCGGCGATTGCGAAGCGATGGAAGAGCAAGCGCGGCAGTCTGATCATGGCCCTGCACGCGCTTCAGGACCGTTACGGATACGTCCCCCGCGAGGCTGCCATGAGCCTCGGCGAGCAGATGGACGTGCCGCTGGCTCGGATCTACGAAGTCTTGACCTTCTACAACTACTTCCGCCTCAAGTCGCCGGGCAACCATGTCGTGTCCGTCTGCATGGGCACAGCCTGCTACCTCAAGGGCGCTCCCCATCTGCTCGAGAACGCATCCGCCAAACTGGGCATCGGCGCGGGAGAGACGACGCCGGACGGCGAATACCACCTGCAGGTGGTCCGGTGCGTGGGCTGCTGCGGTCTTGCGCCGGTCGTCACGGTCGACGCAAAGCTGCTGGCCAAGGTGACCGACGAGATGCTCGAGACCCACCTGGGCGACCCCGCAGCCACCGCCGTCGGGGCCCCGCGCGGCGGAGCCGCCGGGCCGATAGCGCGCGACGCGGCCGACGGGGAGGCCTGATATGCCCCGACTGACCATTCCCGACCTTGCGGAGCGCGCGCAGATCAAACCTCCGGTCTCGCAGCTGCCGGTCATCAGAGTCGGCATGAGCACGTGCGGCATGGCGGCCGGCGCCGACCCCGTCTTCGCCGCCCTCGAATCGGAGATCAAAGAACGTTCCCTGGACTGGCGCGTCAGCCGAACCGGCTGCGCCGGCATGTGCAGCATGGAGCCGCTGGTCGAGGTGACACTGCCCGGAGAGCCCGCCGTCATGTTCGGCGAGGTCGAGCCCGAGTTCGCCAGGAAGATCGTGGCGGATTGCGCCGCCGGCAAGCCTCTGCCGACCGAGAAACGCGTCCCCGGCATCGCCGACCTCGCCCGCGTTGCCGGAGATCCGCTGGCCGCCGAAGGCGGTCCCAAGCAGTACCGCATCGTGATGCGCAACTGCGGCGTTATCGACCCGGAGGAGATCGACCAGTACCTGGATCGAGGCGGCTACCAGGCGCTGGCCAAGGTCCTCTCGACGATGACACCCGAGGCGGTCATCGAAGAACTCAAGATCAGCGGCATGCGCGGCCGCGGCGGCGCCGGCTTCCCCGCCTGGCTGAAATGGACCCTGACTCGTGAGTCGAAAGGCGAGGAGCACCTCATCGTCTGCAATGGCGACGAGGGAGACCCCGGCGCCTACATGGACCGCAGCGTCCTCGAAGGCGATCCGCACGCCGTCCTCGAGGGCATGATCATCGGCGGCTACGTGATCGGCGCGAAGAGCGGCTTCTTCTACATCCGCGCCGAGTATCCGCTGGCGATCCAGCGCATCGAGAAGGCAATCCGTCAGGCAAAGGCAGCCGGTCTGCTCGGGAACAACATCCTGGGCACGGACTTCAGCTTCAACGTCGAAATCCGACTCGGCGCGGGAGCCTTCGTCTGCGGCGAAGAGAC
>PMKV01000172.1 GCA_003157875.1 Chloroflexota bacterium | reverse complement strand
CGGCCGGCGCCGCGGCCGGCGACGGCGACGGCGATCCTCGAGCGAAATGACGAACGTACCGCAGACATCCGCCTGAAGTCTGGTTGTAGCGGATCCATTCGGGCGGTTTGATGGACGTACCGCGGCGGACGTGCCGCAAAGAGCGGCGCCGAGCGGCGCCAATCGCCCGAACCGGCCGCTCGGCTGGGACTCAAGACTCACTCGAGCGAACTGGCAGGCTGACCGATGACCCGGCTGCCCAAGCGAGGAATTCTGATCCTTGTCCTCGCCGCTGCCTGTCTGCTCTCAACCGGTCCCCTCTCCAGCCTGGCTCTGTTCACCTCGATGAACGCCGCCGGGGCGAATGTCCTCGCCGCCGGGACGTTGACGGCGACCTCCCTGACGGTCACCAACGGGTCCGGGGCGACAGCGATCATCGCCTGGACGGCCGTCGCCACGTCGGGATCGGGCACCATCTCCTACTACGTGCTGAGGGACGGCGGTACTCCCGCCGGGAACTGCCCGACCAAGGCGGCCCCGACCTCAGTGCTCACCTGCACCGACAGCGGCCTGAGCAACGGTACTCACAGCTACACGGTGACGGTGGTGTACTACTCATGGACGGCAACGAGCTCACCGGCGACGGTCAAAATCGTTCCCACCGCGGCGTTCGCCAGCACGCCTGCCGGTGACGGCAACCTCCTGGACTCGATGAGTGGAACGGGCTTCCTGCCCGGCGTGAAGGTCGTCGTCACCTACCAATTCGGCTCACCTATCCCGATCGCTCTCGGCGACTATGGCCTGAACCCGACCTCCGCCGCCGACGGGACGTTCACCCTCTCGTTCGAGGAGAACTGTCTCGACGGTGCCGGCGTCCTGCAGACGACTGATTTGCCCGTGGTCATCACGGCGACAGACGGCACGAACAGTGCAACCGGTGGGGGCACGATCGTCTGCAGCCAGTACCGCTAGATAGGTGCCTCTTCAAGCGTGATGGCCGCGTGTCCGGCCGATCCAACCACCGGTTCAAGCCGGGCGGCGGTCAGCCGTGATGTCGTCCACCTGGCACCAGGCCGTGAGCCGCCCACCTGGGATTTGTGCGGTTTTCGCAGTTGCGACAAGGGGCAGGGGGGAAGAAGGCGGCTTGGACGCGCCGGGTCGCATGCCGTCACGTTCTGGCCGCTGCGGGACGTGCTCTCATCAGGACGGCCGCCATCGGGGTTGCTGCCGTCACCATCGAACGAGGAGGACTCCAATCATGAAACGTCCCGTGGTCGCGCTATGTGCGGGCCTCTTGCTGCTCGGGCTGATGCCGGCGCTCGCGCAGGGAGCGGTGGCGGTCCAGGATGCATCGAACGGCTCCGCCGGCAGCACCGGCGTGAATCTCGGCAGCCCGTACCACGCGCAGCCTTTCAAGGCCATCCACACCGGCACCGTATCCTCCGTCGAGCTCTATCTGTCGTGTGCCGGGAACAGTCACGTGGTCGTAACCGTGGAACGGACGAGCGGCAGCCCCGCGGCCCCGGACGGCTATGACCCGCTGGCGTCGTCTGGTTCCGCATGGGTAGACGGCGCAGCGAACTGGTTCTCGTTCAGCATGCCCTATGGCGACGGCCAGGCGCTCGGAGGATTCGGCAGCTCCTGGGCCGCCCTCACACCGGACTCGGATTTCGCCTTCACCGTGTTTGTGATCCCGGCGTCGGACCCCGGGACGCCGACCGCCACGCCGACCGCCCTGCCGACAAGGGGCCCCACGGCTCCACCCACCAGCACCCGGTCCGGGTCTTCCTCGAACGACACCGGCGCCATGCTGTGGTTTCTTCCGATCGGCTTGGTCGCCTCCCTGGGTGGGATGCTCGCTCTCGGCTACCGTAGTAAGCGGCGGATCGCATAGCTCTAGCTCCAACACGGGGCCGGTGATGCGGCCTCTACCGAAGACAGTTCCACAGGGCCGCGGGATCATTTCCGCGGCCCTGTGATTCCCCGGTCGGACACCCAGGCAGGCCCCGAGGTCGGAGGCGGTCGGCGCCGTCCCTGCCAGGTTCACCCGTTCTCCACCCAAACGAGATGCTAGAGTCCGCGTGGAGCTCGACGACGCCGGCGTTCGAATGTACCAGCGTCGCGAGAGGGTGACCCGGCAGTCGGCTGCAACCGTCGTGCCAACGGTCGTCGGTACCGAACTGGGACTTCGGTCGAGGAGGATCTGATGAAGGGGACCACGCGGCGCATCGTGTCGATCGCGGCTGCAATCGCATTGAGCCTGAGCCTCGTAACAACGCCACTCGGCGCGGGTTCCGTCCGAGCGGACGCTGGATTCTCGATCAGCGGCAACGTGGTCGGGAGCGCCGGCAATCTCGACGGCATCAGCGTCAGCGCTTGCACCTTGACCGGGAGCTTCTGCAGCGGCACGACGCAGACCGACGCGAGTGGCAACTTCTCGCTGGGCGGGCTGCCGGCCGGTTCGTATGTGCTCGCCTTCCGACCCAGTCCGGTCTACCAGTGGGGCTACTATGTCGGCCCCGGCCTCACCGAGTTGTACTGGTCGGCGACGCTCGTAGACGTTTCGGGGGGAAGCGTCACCCTAGCCAACGTCCAGCTGGCGATCGCGCTGTCGATCTCGGGCACCGTCACCGGCTCGGCCGGTGGGCTGGGTGCTATCGGCATAGCCGCCTGCGCTACTGATTTCGCCGGGACCTGCGCCGTGGGGACTGTGGACGACAACGGCAACTTCATCGTGCCTGGGCTGGCACCCGATACCTACAGGCTATCCATCAGGGATCCAACCTGGACGTACGCCACCGGCTTCTACGGAGACTCCGGTTTCACGCCCGATTACATGGCCGCAGCCCACATAGCGGTCACGGACCACGACGTAGCCCTGCCCACTTTCGAGCTGACCCTGGGGATCTCGATCACGGGCACCGTAAACGGCTCGGCCGGCGCCCTCGGCGGGATCTTTGTGGACGCCTGGTCCATTCAGGGTAGCGGGTCCGAGACGGAGACCGACGATAGCGGGCATTTCACTTTCAGAGGATTCGCTCCAGGCGACTACCGCGTCTGTTTCGACGTCGGAAGCGGCACGTACGTCGGTGGGTGCTACACATCCAACGGCCTGGTGCCAGACGATTCCGTGCCACCGATTGCCGTAGGCGCCGACGGCCTAACCTTATCGGTCGACCTTCAGACAGCCTTCTCGATCGATGGAACCATCACGAACTTGACGGACAACTGGCATGTCAACCTGTCCGCCTGCCCGATTGCAGGGGGCTACTGCCGGCCGGGCGGTAACGTCGGCGGGCACTTCACGGTGAACGGACTCGCGCCGGGGACCTATACCCTGGCCTTCACCGACATCGGGGGACGCTTCGCCTCGGGGTATTACTCCGACTCAGGCGTGGCGGTCCCAGACATCAGCCAGGCAACGCCGATCACCGTTCCGCCCTCAGTCTCGGGTCTCACCGTCGCCCTTGACATGATCGTCCCCGGTGCTCCGACCGATGTCACCGCGATCGCCGGTGACGGCTCGGCCACCGTCTCCTGGGTCGCGCCCCTCGATAGCGGGGGCGGTCCGGTGTTGGCCTACTATGTCCTCTACCCCGGATACGCTGGCTACTGCTACACGACGACCACCAACTGCACCATATACGGACTCGCGAACGGAACTACCTACACATTCACGGTCCAGGCGCACAACGCGTTTGGAGATGGGCCTTGGTCGGCTCCCTCGAACGCGGTCACGCCGGTTGGGCAGCCGGTCCAGCAGCCCCAGTCGATCGCGTTCGGCCCGCTGGCGGCCGCCAGCTACGGCGCCGCGCCGATCACGCTGGCCGCGACCGCGTCATCCAGCCTGCCGGTCGGTTACAGCTCGGTCGGCCCGTGCTCGGTAAGCGGCACCACCCTGACGTTGAGTGGCGCAGGCACCTGTATGGTCACAGCATCTCAGGACGGCAATGCGACTTGGGCCGCGGCGGCACCTGCGAGCCAGAGCTTCACGATCGCGCCGGCACCACTCACGATCTCGGTCGGCTCGGTCTCGAGGACATCCGGCGCGGCCAACCCGGCCTTCAGCCCCACCTACGCCGGTTTCGTCAACGGCGACACCGCCGCCAGCCTCTCGACCCTGCCCTCCTGCGCCACGTCCGCGACCGCGGCGAGCCCCGTCGGCACCTACCCGATCACCTGCTCGGGTGCCGCCTCGGCCAACTACACCTTCACCTACGTGGCTGGGACCCTGACGATCGCGCCTGTGCCGCTCACCATCACCGCGCCCAGCGCCGGCCGGACATACGGCGCGGCCAATACGGCCTTCAGCCCCACCTACGCCGGTTTCGTCAACGGCGACACCGCCGCCAGCCTCTCGACCCTGCCCTCCTGCGCCACGTCCGCGACCGCGGCGAGCCCCGTCGGAACTTACCCGATCACATGCTCGGGTGCCGCCTCGGCCAACTACACCTTCACCTACGTGGCCGGCACCCTGACGGTCGCGATCGCCGACCGCTTCGTCACCCCAACGAACAAGACGCTCACCGTGGCCGCGCCGGGAATCCTCGCGCTCACCAACGCGCCGGGCGCCACGGTCGTGATCTCGACCAAACCGGCCGGCAAGCTGACCCTCGGCTCCGGCGGCTCGTTCGTCTACGTCCCCAAGGCAGGCTTCAGCGGCACCGATACCTTCGCCTATCGCCTCAATGTCGGCGGCAAGCTCTCGGCGCCTGTGACCGTCTCGATCTACGTGGTCGGGACCGGCATGAACTGTGCCCGGTGCAATCTCTCGGGTCTGAGCATGGCGGGTCTCAGTCTCAAGGGGGCCAACCTCAGTTACGCAAACCTGGCCGGCACCGAGCTGGACCACGCCAACCTGACTGGGGCCAATCTTTCTAAGGCCACGCTCGCCAACGCGGACCTGACCAACGCCAACCTGACGGGCGCCAACCTGGCCGGGGCGACGCTACGCGGCGCGATCATCAAGGGCGTCACCTGGTCCAGCACCACCTGCCCGGATGGCAGCAACAGCTCGAAGGACCATGGCACCTGCGTCGGCCACCTCAATCCATAGCGGCCGCGCGCTGCCGGCAGGCGGCTGTAAGTGCCACCGATCGGGGCTGCTACTCCGAAGGAGCGTCCGCGGCTATTCCTTCGCCCGGTCTCGGTGTTGCTCGATGAAGGTCAGGACGCCGTCGAGACCAGGTGCGTTGAGCGCATGGGGGTAGCTCATGCAGACGCAGGCGGCGACGGCCGAGGCGAAGTCGACCGTGCGCTCGTCGGTCCAGCCCTGGAGGAGGCCGTAGGCGATCGCCCCGCGAAACGAATCGCCGGCTCCGGTGGTGTCGACCGGTTCGATGGCGTAAGGGCGGTAGCTGGCGATTGGGCCGCCCCGGCGGGCGTACCACAGCTCGTCGCCGCCGAAGGTGAAGATAACCAGCCCGCGGCACGTCTCCAGGTAGTGGCCGAAGACCTCGCGCATGTCGCGGCCCGCGTAGGCCTGATCCCTCAGCTCGTGGGATATCGCCACCGCGGCGGCGTTCTGGGCGACGTAGTCGTCGTACGGGCTGTCGAGAGTGACGTACGGCTTGTCGTGCGCAACGCACAACTCGGCGGCCCGGCGGGACTCGGCGCGGAGGAAGGGATCCAGGCATACGATGCGGGCAGCGGCGACGTCCTCGGCCTGAGGCTCATTCCACTGCCTTGGCCCCGCCTGGAAGGCCGCGTATTTGCCGAAGACGGTGCGTGAGTCGCCGTCCGCGATCACGACTTCCTCGGTATCGCCGTCGTCGGTCACCGACAAGCGGGACACGTCGATCCCGAACGCCGCAAGCGTCCCCTTGACCCTCTCCGCGTTACGGGGATGGATCCAGTTACCGTCGAGCCTGGTCCGCAGGCCGAGCTTGGCCAGCACGATCGCCGAGTTTGCCGCCTCGCCGCCGATCGATGGCAACGTGTGCTCAATCTCCGCATAGCCGTTCGGCTTGGGAAAAGCGAAGTCGCTGCGCAGGACATGGACGGTGCTCGCGGCAACCATGCCGTACAGGTAGACGTCGTTCTCCATGACGCGAACTCTAGCGCTCGTCAGGCTATCCGCAGCTCCACGGCCTTCTTGATGTACCACCACCCGCTGTAGACCGAGAAGATTGCCGCCAGAACCAGCGTTCGTACCAGACCGAGGGAACCTGGCAGGACCGCGAGCAGCAGAAGCCCTGTTGCGGCAACGCCGACATCCATCAGGTTCATCCGCGCCCTGGCACTCGGATCGTCGATGCGGCGATTCTTGATGATGGCCAGCGTGGACCCGACGAGGGCCATGATCACCCACACGAAGATCATGTTGTCATCAGAGGATCCGTCGGCGTATCTGGTCGTGTAGCCGAACGTTGCGTAGCCGACTATCGAGCCGTACCACAGCGTGTACGCCCAAGTAGACAGCGTTCGAAGACTCACGCGATGGGCCGACGGGAACTCCGCCGCGGTGGCCCTGGCGATGCTCTCCGGAGATCCGACCTCTGCCAGAACCTTCTTGACGTCGCTCTCGCTTGGGTTGGGGATTGCGGACAAAGAGGCGGCGATATGCTCGCGCACCTGGGTCGCGACATCACTCGCGACGTGGGGCGGCAGGCCGCTCATCCGGCGCTCCAGCCGGCGCATGTAGTTGTTGACGATCGATTCAGTCGTTCGAGTCACCAGAACAGCTCCCCTTTAGTATTCCATCCACAGCATCCCGGAACCCTGCCCACGCGATCTCGAAATCGTCGAGAGCGCGAGCCCCCGCCTCGGTCAGGGCGTAGTAGCGGCGCGCCGCTCCTTGCGGCGAATCGCGCAACTCCGTGCGGACGTGCCCAAGCAAACGGAGCCTGCTGAGCAGCGGATACACGGTCCCTTCACTCGCCGTGAGGGTCGTTGTCTCGGACAAGACCTTGACCAGCTCCAGCCCATATCGCGGTCCGGGGCGCAGCAGAGCCAGGACGCAGTACTGGAGTGCCCCGTGGCGCATCTGAGTCATGAGCGGATCGGCGTCTTGCATGAATACCTTGTATCACAAGGTATCTGCCACTGCAAGGGGTAATCGTCATTTCGGTGCATCGAGTCCACAAATAGGCCCGCTCGACGGCATCCCACGAGAGGGGACGGCCCGGCGTCTCTGCAAGGGGACCCTGGAAACCTGCTAACGCGAGTAGGATTGGCCGGGGCAGCGGATGAACAGAGGTCTTCGTACCGTGAGAAGCTCGAGCAGACTCGTCGGAACCGCCGTTGCGGTGGTTGCCGCGCTCTCGATGGCGGGCGGGGCCTTCGCCAGCAGTAGTGTTGTGGTCCGGCCGGGCGACGTTGGGACGAGCTGGCTGGCCTCATCCCGCAACGGCGGCTCATCGGCGTTCGTCACCGGGCCGGCGACGGCGCCGCTGGGCGTTGGAAGCCTGCAGTTCGCGACCACAGGTTTGTCGGACGCGTCGCAGGTGTTCACTTTCGGCTACAACGACACGCCGCTGGCCAACTTCGACGCGCTCAGCTACAGCACATACCGATCGTCCAGTTCCACGAACCCAATCGCGCAGACGATCGCCCTTGCCCTGCAGGTCGATGTCAATGGTTCCGATCCGGGCGGCACTGCGACTCTGATCTTCGAGCCGGTCTACCAGTCCGGCTCGTATGCCGCGATGCACCTCGACACCTGGCAGACGTGGGACGCGCTCCAGGGCGGGAACGCGGTCTGGTGGTCGACCAGGGACCTGCCGGACCCGTCGAACCCCAGCGCTTTCATTGCCTGCAATCCGAACGCCAGCCACGCGAATCCCTCGGACTGCGATGGCAAGCTGTTCGTCCACCTGTCGTCCATCCTGGCCGCCTTTCCGAACGCGATCATCGCGGGCGGCATCGGCCCCTTCGTCGGTTCGGGCTGGGACAATGCGTTCACTGGCTATGCCGACGCCCTGAGAATCGGAGTTCGCGGCAATACCACCACCTACGACTTCGAGCCAACGACGGCGCTCGTCGTCACCGGGCCGGACGTCACCATCGTCCAGGGTGCCGCCATTCCGACTCTCGCGCCCGCCTACTCGGGCCTCGTCCACGGCGACACTTCGACCAGCCTCCCGATCCAGCCGACCTGCACCACCGCTGCCACCTCAGGTAGCCCGGTCGACACCTACGCGATCACTTGCTCGGGCGGGGTCTCGGCCAACTACAGCTTCAGCTATGTTCCGGGCACGCTTCACGTTGCCGCGGCGGCCACTCCGACCCCCGAAGGGACGTCGATCGTCTTAGGCGAGACGGCCACCCCTGCCCGAGGGGCGACGCCGCCTCCAACGAGCGTCGTCGGCGACTCGTCGAATGGCGGCGATTCCACGCCCCTCCTGGCCCTCCTCATCTGCGTGGCGTTCGCCACCCTTGGTCTGCTGGCCACCGAAGCGCAGCGACGAGTCATTCGCCGCTAGGCCGGCCGCCTCAAGGTCTCGGAGCCGAAGTCCTCTCGCCGCTCGCTTGCCGGCCCGACTCCACGACCGTGGTCGGCGCGTTGTGGACTGCCGTGACCGCCGGGATCGAACCGAGCCGGCCGGCCTGGTAGTCGGCCACGGCCTGGATGACCTCCTCGCGGGTGTTCATCACGAACGGGCCCATCCAGGCGACGGGTTCCCGGATCGGTCGGCCGCCCAGGATCAACAGGTCGAGGTTGGGGCTGCGGCTCTCCTGAGCCTGCGAAGCCGCGACCGTCAGCGCGTCGCCGGGTCCGAAGACGGCGAGTTGCCCGGTCGCGATCGGCCGGGCCTCCGCGCCGACGCTGCCCAGTCCGGCCATGGCGTAGACCAGGGCGTTGTGGTCGGCTCGCCACGGCAACGTCAGTCTCGCGCCCGGGCTCAGCGTTGCGTGGACGAGCGTCATCGGCGTGTAGGTGGAACCCGGGCCCTTGTAGCCGGCGACTTCACCGGCGATGATCCGCACGAGCGCGCCGCCGTCGGGCGACGATGCAACGGCCACCTCGCTCGCCCGGAGATCCTGGTAGCGCGGCGCCGCCCACTTCTGGGCCGCGGGCAGGTTGACCCACAGCTGGAACCCGTGGAAGAGCCCGCCGCTCACGACCAGCCACTCCGGCGGCTTCTCGATATGCAGGATGCCGGCCCCGGCGGTCATCCATTGCGTGTCGCCGTTGGTGATGGCGCCACCGCCCCCGTTGGAGTCCTGGTGCTCGAAGGTCCCGTCGATCATGTACATGACCGTCTCGAAGCCGCGGTGGGGGTGCCAGGGCGTGCCCTTGGGCTCGCCGGGCGCGTACTCCACCTCGCCCATCTGGTCGAGGTGGACGAAGGGGTCGAGGTCGGCGAGATCGACCCCGGCGAAGGCCCGACGGACCGGGAAGCCTTCGCCCTCGAGCCCGTGCGGGGCGGTCGTCAGGCTGCGGACCGAGCGCTGGTGGGCGACGGCCGGGTTAGGCTCCGCGATGCGGGGCAGTACGGTGATGTCGGGGACGGTGATCGCGGGCATTGGAGCGTTCCTCTTCGGCGTGTGCCGGGCGCGTTATGGCGCTCGACCATCCGATGATGGCGCTCCGCCGGCCGGGCGCGGGAAGGCCGGCCCCTGCGCACCGCCTGATGGTTCGGCCGCGCCTGACGTGGACGTCTACGAAGGGCTCGGTGAGGCCGGTGGCGGGATGTTGAGGAGCCAGCCCACTTCCAGGTGGCTTGGGTCCGTGACCTGCGGGTTCGCTCCTTGCAGCGCCGCCAGAGTTACGCCGAAGCGTTTCGCGATCGTCTGCATCGAGTCGCCCGGCATGACCGTGTAGATGAGGTAGGTTGAGCCGGGCTGAGCGGTCGCGCTGGCCTTCGCCGGCGGCGAGCCGACCGCCGAGCCCGAAGCCGTGGCCGACGGGTCGGCCGAGGAGCCGAGGGTGGCACTCATGAGGTTGCCGCTCTCGACCCAGTACAGCGTGGCCTGGCCGCCGCCGGTCGCCGGGGCCACGAACATGCCGGTCAGATTGGTGAACCACGGCGTGCCTGAGGGCGCCGTGTACTGCCCGACGCAGGCCCCGTCCGCCTTGGAGAAGACGACGATGCGCCTGTTCGCGCTGTCGTAGGCGTAAAGGCTGCCCTGGCTCTGAGCTCCGACGCCCACCAGGTGGGCGTAGAACGGCACCCTGGCCTCGCCACCCGGCGACTGGACCGACGACCAGCCGGGTCCGGTGGCGCCGATTCGATACGGAACGATCGCGCCCGCGTCGGCGAGGTAGAGGTCGCCATCGACATACATGTCGTCAACCGTGGAGACGTCCTGTAGCTGGTCCCCCAGGTACGTGCTCTGGCCGGGAGCCGTGAATCCACTGCCGTCGGAGGCGGGATGGTACTCGAGGATCTCCCGGCGTGCCGGGACGACGACGTAGAGGTTGTACAGGTCATAAGCCGAGTCGACAGCCAGGTTGCCAATGGCCATCACGCCGGCGCCCCAGTTGACGCTGTCGGGGATGTTCACCTGGACCAGCGCGCCGCGTCCGGCCGCGTCGCCCGGAGCCGGGTGCCAGCGCCACAGCGCGTTCGAGTCGTCGAGGATCAGTACGTCGCCGCCGCCGGATGCCAGCACGCGTGGCGTTCCGACGGTTGCCCCCGCGGCCCCCTGTCCGGCGGCGACGACGGGCAGCTTCGCGCCGGTGTGCAGGTCGACTCGGTAGACCGTCGCCGCGGTCGCGTCCAGGACGTAGGCCGCTCCGTCTGGCCCAAGGACGGTCGACGTCAGATTGTCGGTCCCGAAGGACAGCACGACCCGGGGAGAAAGGACCACGGAGCCGGGCACCGCCGCGGTTGCCGCCACCGCGATATTCGACGGCATATACACCTCGGCCGATGCGAGGGGATCAGGGCCCGAGTCGCTGGCGTCGCCCCCCGCCACCAGGACTCTCCCGTCCTTCAGGAGTACCGCCATCGCTCCGATCCGGGCGGTCGACATGGACCCGGTCGGAACGAACCGGCCGGTCGCCGGGTCGAAGAGTTCGGCGGAGGCCAGCAGTTTGGTCATGTAGGTTTTCGGCGGTGCGAAGTCCTGATACACCCCACCCACTACCAGAACCCGTCCGTCGGCCAGTCGAATGGCGGTGGCGCTGTAGTTTCCGATCGCCATCGTGCCGGTTCCCGTGAAGGCGCCGGAAGTGGGATCGAACAGTTCGGCATGCGCTCCCGAAAGACCGACCTCGTCCGACCCTTCGATGAAGAGCACCCGACCATCCGCCAGCAGTGTCGGCTCGAACTCGTGCCTGGCCATGGATCCGGTGGCCTGGAACCGGCCGGTCGCCGGGTCGTAGAGCTCGGCCGTGGCCAGAGCACCGGCATTGTTCGGGTCGCCGGAGCCCGACTCGCCGCCGGCGATCAGGACCCTGCCGTCGAGCAGGAGAGTTGCGGAATGAAAAGCCCGGGGCTCGGTCATCGCGCTCGTGCCGGCAAACGTGCCCGTATTCGGGTCGTAGAGTTCCGCGGAGGCCAGATAGCCGCCGTCCCCAGCGGAGTCGGAGGAGCCCGAGAAGGAAGTCGGAGAGGCCGAGGACCGCGCGGCGCCCATGCCGCCGGCCACGAGAACTCGGCCGTCCGCCAGCAGTGTGGCGGTGCAGTCCGTCCGCGCCACCGCCATGGAGCCCGTCGCGGTGAAAGTGCCCGCCCCAGGGTCGTAGAGCTCCGCCGACGCCGTGGCCGGCGCATTGATCGAACCGCCGACGATCAGCACGCGGCCGTCCCGCAAGAGCGTGGCAGTGTGTCCAGTCCTGGGCTCCACCATCGATCCGGTCGGGGTGAAGCGGCCCGAGGCCGGGTCGTACAGTTCGGCTGAGGCTAGATATTTGGCCCCGTTCTGCCCGCCGGCGATCAGCACGCGGCCGTCCTGCAGCACCGTGGCGGTGGCGCCGTCACGTGGCGTCGTCATCGATCCGGTCGGCGTGAAGTACCCGGTGTCCGGCGTCGGACTGGGCGTGGAGCCGCCCGATCCCAGGCGCGGCACGATCGCGATGCCCGCCAGAACGATCACGGCCACGGCCGCGAGTGATCCGATCGGCAGCGCGGTGCGGGTCCGGAAACTCCCGCGCCCAACGCGGCCATGGGCGGCCGGTCGCGCGGCCGGTTGGATCGTCGGAGCCGGGCTCGTCGGCACCGCGGCCGCGAGAGCCTGAAGCTGAGCCTTCAGTCGAATGTCGAAGTCGTCGCTCATCGGACCCGTTCCTCCAGGATCGGCCGGAGCCGATCTCTCGATCGTGAAAGCCAGCTGGCCACAGTTCCGCGTGCCACGCCGAGCACGCTCGCGACCTCGTCCTGGGTGTAGCCGTCGAGTACCGTCAGCACCAGCGCGGCCCGCGCTCGCGGCTCCAGGCTCATCAACGCCGTCCACAGGTCGGGGTTCGTCTGCATGGCCCAGGTGGCGTCGGTCTCCCGAACCGGCAGGAAGCCCCATCGGCGCCGCCGACGGCGTTCGTTGAGCGCCAGCCGGAGCCCGACGACGGCGAGCCAGCGGGGCACGTCCTGGTCGTCCGGAAAGGGCCAGCGCTCCGCGGCGCGGACGAAGGTCTGTTGGGCGAGGTCGCGGGCCTCCTCGGCATCGCCCACGATGAAAGCCAATCGCTGAACCAGCCACGGCTGGTGGTCGCGGAATGCCTCATCCAGCGAAGCGACGCCTGATCTGAGAACCACTACGGCTTCCACCCTCGGTACGGACCTCCTTGCACCCCGTATAACACCTCAGGGGCACCGAGTGTTGCAGCCAAGGGTGAGTGAGAAGCCGGCCGGGCTCAGCTCGTCGGGCCGGAGTGCCATTGCCCTCGGTATGGCTGCTTGCTCATCTGCCATGGCAGAAAGTTGACGGCGAAACCTGCAAGCAAGAGCCCGAGGGCCGCAAGGATGGCAGCGAAGCCGGGGGCGTTCCCGGGCCCGACCGGCGCAAACGCGATCGCGACGAATACCGCGACGGCTCCGCCGTAGTAGGCGAGGAGGCCGGCCGCGTCGAGCAGTCGATGGCGGCGCGTCCAGTCGCCCCGCCAGTCTTCGACCCGAACGCCGGCGCCGTTCATGGCCGCGACGAGCCGCGCAGACGCCCACGGCTCTATCTCCATCGTGAACCCACCCGGCCAGACGCGCCATCGCCCCCAGGTCTCGTGGACGACCTCCACCCCGGGGCCGAGCTGGAGAACCGCAGTCGGTTCGCTGCCCGGCCGCGACCGCCATAACCGGCACAGCAGTCTCTGCCCATCGACGGCCCACTCCTTGACCACGCCGAACTGGACGGACCAGCCCACGAGCCACAGGAACAGCCAGTAGAAAACGCCAAAGCTGCCCGCGCCGTAGCCGATGGCGAAGGCAACCGCTCCGCCCGTCGCGACGGCGGCGAACCAGATCGCTCGCATGAAGATCGCCCGCCCGGTGCGCTCATTCAGCCTGACCGGCCCCCCGGTGGCGCCTGTCGAGTCGAGCATCACTCCCTCCCCAATACCGGCCGCGTCAGCCCGGCGCGTGTCCGGCACGAGACTACCACCGGTCCGGTGCCATCGGTCCCATGCCCGCGGAACCCCGATCGCCTGCCTAGCCGCCCGTGCTGGCCTTCACCGGATCGATGGCGCCGGCGTTCGACTCAGCCGCGGCGATCGCCGAGAAGACGGCAGGCAAGCCCGCGGAGTCGGCATCGAGGATGGACATGTGGGACCCGTCGGGGACGAGCGTGAGTGAGACGTTCCAATTCTTCTGAGTCAGGAAGTCGTTGAGGGCCACCGAATTGGCCGGATCGACCGACTCGTCACCAGTGGCTGCGACCAGGCGGACCGGGATCTGAGCACCGGTTGCATAGGCGAACGGGTCGCCGGCCGCGCGGGCCGTGGCCGTCTGGTCCGGGCTGCCACCGAAGAAGTTGTAGAGGTCCATGTAGTTGTCGCCGTTGCTGATCTGGTAGTTTCCCGACAGCCCGACAAAAGCGTCCGGCCGACCCGATCCGCCCGCCAGGCAGCCGCCCTGGAACTCCGTTGCGTCGAGGGCCACGACCGACCCGACCCATCCGCCGAGTGAGTGACCGACGAGTGTGACCGTGCCGGGGTCGCCGCCGTAGCTGCTGGCCTCGGAGCGAGCGAAACGGACGGCGCAGGCCACGTCCTGGAACGCCGCCGGGTACCCACCGCCCTCGCTGGCGAGGTCTCGCATGTCGGCGTTGAAGACCAGGATCCCGTGGGCCGCCAGGACACTGGCGAAGGGCTCGAGGTAGCCGCCACCGCCTATGCCGCTGGGACCGCCACGGACCAGGACAACCGTCGGGAACGGCCCCGCCCCGGCGGGGATGTACGCGTCAAGGTGGAGCTGGCAGGAGTAGCCGCCGCAGTCGACGAGCTGAGTGAACGCGATGTCACTGACGACCCCGACGCCGGAGCTCTGGTAGACGGCGCTCTGGGCCGTTGCCGGGCCGATGGACGGCGCCACGAGCGCCGGGGCGGCGCGCAGCTCGGCGGCGGGGAGGGTCGAGGCCGCGGAGGCGGCAGCGCGGTTGGCCGCGGCGACGACGACGCTGGCGGTGTCGGTGGCCGTTGCCGCCGCCACGATGACCGGCGTGGGCACGGCCGTCGAGGCAGTCGGGCTCGTGTTGTCGGCGAGAGCGGCCGCGGCCAGCAATGTCGTTGCGATTGCGACCACGATGACGGCGAATATCGCCCGCCACGGTCGGGACCGAAGGTTGTGCATATACGGGACCAACTCTGCGAAAGAGGCTCTGGATGGGCGTCAATGCAGTTTGTCGCTTAACAATGTCAAACATGAGCGGGATTCCTGTAAGAGGTCTGAATCCTCAGCCTCGGTCGAGCCATCGTGCCGCCCGGTGGAGCTACTCGCCGAACCTCGCCCTTAGCGGGTCGATGGCGCCGGCGCTGGATCCTGCCGCCGAGATGGCCGAGAAGACGGCGCTCCAGGTGGCGGCGCAGTCGACGCGCAGGATGGACATGTGGCTGGCGCCGGGGACCATCGTCAGCTCGACATTCCAGTCCCGACTCATGAGGAAGTCGTCGAGGGCGGTCGAAGCGGCGGCATTCACGGTTGTGTCGGCCGTGCCCGCGACCAGACGCACAGGGATCGGCGCGCCGCCGGCGTAGGCGAAGGGATCGCTCGCGGAGCGCGCGGGGGCGGTGTCGGCGGGGCCGCCACCGAAGAATGTGAACAGATCCGAATCGTTCCAGCTGCCCGCGATCTGATAGTTGCCGGCCAGCCCGACGAATGCGTCCGGCCGGCCCAGTCCACCGGCGAGGCAGCCGCCCCCGAACTCCGTGTCGTCGAGGGCGACGACGGAGCCGACCCAGCCGCCGAGCGAATGGCCGACGAGCGTCACCTGGGCGGCCTCGCCGCGATAGCCTCGCGCCTGGGAGCGAGCGAAGCGGACGGCGCAGGCCACGTCGCCGAATGCGGTCGGATATCCGCCGCCGATCGAGGCCATGTCGCGGTAGTCGGCGTTGAAGACCAGGACCCCGCGAGTCGCCAGCTCTGCGGCGAACGAGTCGAGGTAGGCTCGGCCTCCGAATCCGCTGGGGCCGCCACGGAGCAGGACGACGGTCGGGAACGGCCCCTGCCCGGCAGGAATGTAGACGTCGAGCCTTAGCTGGCAGGAGGCGGCGCCGCAACCGACCGGGGTCGTGAACGGAACGTTGAGCACCGTCGCGAAGCCGGGCTGGCGATAGCTCGACCGCGCCGCAACCGCCGGGTCAAATGGGGCTGATGCCCACGGCGAAGCCGCCGTTGATGTCGAGCCGGCAGTGGGCAATGGAGTAGCGGCGAAGCCCGCGTCCGATGTGGCGGCGCGGCTGTCGCCCGCCCCGGTCGTCGGAATCGGGGAGGCGGTGCCGGCGCTCCTGGCGGGAAGCGTCTGAGAAGCGAGCGCCGCGGCCGCGGCCACAGCCACCGCCAGGGCTGCCACTACCACCGCCGCGCGTGCACCGCCGCCGGCGGATGGCGCCCGCCGCCATGGAGCCTGGTACTTGTCCACGTGGAACCCCGCTTCGGGTGTCCTGGCTCGAACCGACGAATCGTACGACCGCGGGCAACTCGCCTCCATCCCGCCATGCGGACCGCGCCACGTGGCGAGCCCACCCTCGACGGCGGGCCGCCTACGCTTACGTAGATGGTTCTACTTCTGATTGTCGCCTTCATTGCGGGCCTGGCCACAGCTGTGTCGCCCTGCGTCCTCCCGATTCTGCCGATCGTCCTCGCCACCGGCGCGGACGGTGACCGAAGACGCCCCTATCTGGTTATCGCCGGTCTCATCGCCAGCTTCTCGTTGTTCACGCTGGCGAGCGTCCAGATCGTCGAAGCTCTGCACCTGCCGAGCGCGACCCTGCGCGACGCAGCCATCGTAGTCATCGCCCTTTTCGGCGTGACGCTCCTGGTCCCGGCGCTGAGCGCCCGATTCGAGCGACTGACGGCGCGTCTGCCGGGCATTGGAGTGCGAGTGGCGGCTTCCGGTCGGGCCCGGGACGGCGACCGAGCTGCCGACGACGGGGACGAGCCCGATCGACAGGTCGGCCCGGCCCGACCTGTCAGCATCGTCGGCGGTCTGATCACCGGTGTCGGCCTGGGTCTCGTATGGACGCCGTGCGCCGGCCCGATCCTCGGCGCGATCACCAGCCTGGCGGTCACGGCCCCCGACTCGCGGGCGACGCTCGGCCTGGTCGTCGCCTATGCGGTCGGGGCGGGTCTGCCGCTGCTGGGCATTGCCCTCGGCGGACGGGCGGCCCTGGCCCGATTGCGACTCAGATCGGCCTCGGCGTGGGCCGGCCGAGCCTTCGGGATTCTCGTGCTGGTTACCGCGGGACTCATGGCCGTCGGCGCCGACACCACAATCTCGGCGGACCTGACCAGCGCCGCGCCCGACTGGACCGGCACGCTCCAGACAATCGAGCGCTCGAGTCAGGTTCAGTCGGCTCTGCACGACATCGGCGTCGGCTCGGGTGCCAGCTCGGCCGCGGGCTCGGTCGGGTCGAACCTGGCCCTCGGTCCGACGGCTCCCGAGTTCACTGGCATCGACCACTGGCTCAACTCGGACCCCCTGACGATGGCCGGTCTACGCGGCAAGGTGGTACTGGTCGATTTCTGGACCTACTCGTGCATCAACNNCATCAACTGCATCCGCACCCTGCCCTACGTCGAGGGCTGGTACCGGGAGTACGAATCCGCAGGGTTCGTGGTCGTGGGGGTCCATACACCCGAGTTCGCGTTCGAGCACGACGCCGGCAACGTGTCCGCCGCCATCTCGCGCTTCGGCATCACGTATCCCGTCGCTCAGGACAACGAATACGCCACCTGGACGGCCTATAACAATGAATACTGGCCCGCCGACTACCTCATCGACGCGAACGGCCATATCCGCTCGACTCATTTCGGCGAAGGCGACTACAACAAGACCGAGGACGAGATCCGCAGCCTGCTGGCGGAGGCCGGCAAGTCGGCCCTGCCGAGTGCGGCTCCGTCGGCATCGGCTCCGCCGTTCGTGGGCGGCCAGACTGCCGAGACCTACATCGGGACGAACCGGGCGGACACGTTCGCTTCGCCGGAGAGGATCGCGTCCGGACCGAACCGCTATACCTTCCCGAACCCGCTGCCGGACGACGCGTTCGCGGTCACCGGGACCTTCGACTTCGGGCCAGAATACGCCACCGCGACGGCCGCCGGCGACCAGCTCGAGCTCTCCTTCTTCGCCCGCGACGTGTACCTGGTAGCTGCCGCGGATTCGCCGGTGCAAGCCGGCGTGAAGGTCCTGGGCGCGACGGGGGCCACCCCAACGGAGGACGTCGCTGCCGATGGCTCGATGACGATCGGCCCAGCCCGTCTCTACCACCTGGTGCATCTGCCTGCGGCGGCGCGGGGGACGGTGGTAATCACGTTCAACGCGTCCGGCGCCCGGAGCTACTCCTTCACCTTCGGCGGATAGCGCTCGCCGTCAGCCGGCCGGTCGGTCGGTAGCCCCATTGGTCCATTGCCATGCTCCGGCCGCGACGTGAAGATGGCACCGTCGTTGCATTGGTCGCGTTGTGTTCGCGTGGCCGGCCGGTACCTGGCACACAGAAGGGTGGGGCGTCGTGAAGTTCAAGGTGCGGATCCTGGCCCTGGCAGCCGTTGCTCTTCTCGCTGTGCCGGCTCCGGCCATGTCCAGCGGCGCCAACACCGTCTACCTGACCGGGACGCTGAGCTTGACGGAGTCGGACGCGCTCTCGGGCGTGCAGGCGCCCGACGGCTACTCCCTTTCGACCGGCGATGCCGAGATAACCCTCGCCGTCACCGGCGACGCCCGCGACAAGGCCGGAGCAACGGTCGGGTTCACCGGCACCAAGCTCTCCGACGACCGCGTTGCCGTATCCGCGGCCGCGATCGTGGTCCTGGCCCCGGCCTCCGTGCCGTCCGTCTCCGCGAGCGGGGCGGGAGAGGTTACCCCGGCCACGGCAACGAAGAAGGTCCTGGTGATCATCGGCGACTACAACGATCTGGCCGGCAATCCCGTAACCGCGGACCAGGCCGACATCGCTTTCAATACCGACCCGGCATCGGTCAAGAGCTACTTCGAGACGACCTCGCGAGGCCGCATGACCACGACCACCACCGTCAAGGGGCCGTGGGCGCTCAACATCTCCAACTGCTCCGGCGGCGCGAACGGTGTCTGGAGCAACTCCCGAAGCGCCGTGACGACGGTAGCGGCGGCCAACGGCGTGAACCTGGCCGACTACGACTACATCGTGCTTTGGACCAAGGTCCCATGCGGCGTGGGCTGGATCGGCCAGGCCGAGCTGCCCGGCAGGTACGCCCAAATCCTCGTCGACTACTCCCAGTACCCGGGCGACGAGCCGGCGCTGGCGACGATGGTCGCCACGCACGAGATGGAACACAACATGTTCCTCTACCACTCCCAGGGTTTGGGCTGCTTCGACGCCTCCAACAATCAGGTGGTTCTGACCGGCAGCAATGACTGCCTGGCCTTCGGCTACGCCGACCAGTACACGACGATGGGTTCGTCGGGCGCGTCGAACCACGCGCTGCTCGACGCCGAGAGACTCAGGGAGCTCGGGTGGCTCGATGCCTCCGAATCGCAGACCGTCACCTCGGCGGGCACATACACCATCGTGCCCACCTACTCGGCCCTGGCGGGCTCGAGGGAGCTCCGAATCGTGGCGCCGAACCCGGTCAACACGGGGCACGGCGGCGTATGGACGATCGAACTCAGGTCGACCCTGGCGGGCAGTCCATTCGATCAGTTCAGCGGCTCCTCCCTGCCCGGCGCCACCGGCATCACCATTCGCTATTCGGAGAACGACGTATCCGGGTTCGGATACAGCTACCTGGTCGATACGGTCGCCAACGGCTACCTATCGGGCGGGGCGTGCTACTGCAGCTTCTGGGACGCGCCGCTCCAGCCCGGCGGGACCGTGACCGACACGATGAGCGGCCTCTCCATCAAGCTCAACTCCGTCACCGCATCCGGCGCATCGGTGACGATCGGCGACACGGTGCCGCCCACGACGCCCGCGACACTTACCGCCACTCCGCTGGCGGGCGGCGGGGCCCGACTCGACTGGACGGCCTCGACCGACAACCTGGCCCTCGCCGGGTACCGCCTCTACCGCGACAGCGTCCAGATCGGCTCGGTCGACGGCTCGACGCTCACCTACACCGATCCGGTCACGTCCGGCGTCTATGGACTTCACACCTACTCGGTCAAGGCCGTCGACACGGCCGGCCTGCTCAGCTCGGCGGCGTCGGCCACGGCCACACTCATCGGGTATCCCGACGCCCCGACTGCCGTCACTGCCACGGCCGGCAACGCCGCCGCACTCGTCAGCTGGACCGCGCCGGCCAACGGCGGCGCCGCGATCACCGGCTACACCGTCGCGTCGACGCCCGGCGGTGCCTACACCTGCACCACGACCGGAGCTACGAGCTGCGTTGTGACCGGCCTGACCAACGGCTCCCCGTACAAGTTTGTCGTGACTGCCACCAATGGCATCGGGACGGGGCCCGCATCGGCCGCCAGCAATCAGGTCACGCCGCTGACGGTGCCGGGACGCCCGACTGTGGTAGCCGGCACCCCCGGTGCCGGGAGTGTCACGGTCAGCTGGACCGCCCCTGACCTCGGAGGCGGAACCTTCAGCGGCTACGTCGCCACCGCCTCGCCCGGCGGCCAATCCTGCCCCATCACCGTCGCCACGACGTGCGTCGTCGGCGGGCTCTCCAACGGCGTGGCCTACACCTTCACCGTCGTAGCCTCCAACTCCCTCGGCAACGGGCTGGCGTCCGATCCGTCCGCCCCGGTCACTCCCAGGACCGTGCCCGGCAAGCCGACAGGTGTCACCGCCGTCGCCTCCAACACGGTGGCCACCGTGTCGTGGCTCGCGCCGGCATCCAACGGCGGTTCCACCATCAGCCTCTACACCGTGACTTCCGTGCCGGATGGCAAGCAGTGCGTAACGGCGACGTTGAGCTGCCCGGTCACCGGTTTGACCAACCGCACCTCCTATCAATTCAAGGTCATCGCTACGAACGTCGCCGGCGACAGCGCCCAATCGGATCCGTCGGCCGGCGTGGTCCCGCTGTTGGGCGCGACGTACGTGCCCGTCACCCCGAACCGCCTGGTCGACTCACGGCCGGGCGCCGGGCAGCAGGGCCTGTCTTCGGCGCTCAGCAACCAGGTTCCGGCCAGGTTCCAGGTCACGAATCGCACCTCGGACCAATCCAAGAACATCCCGTCGAATGCCGTGGCAGTGACCGGCAACCTGACGGCGGTCAGCAGCGGCGCCAGCGGCTACCTCAGCCTGACCCCAACGATGCCCGTTGGCGTCCCGGGCACGAGCACTCTCAACTTCCCCGCGGGTGACATTCGAGCCAATGCGGTAACGACGCCGATCGGCTCCGACGGCGGCTTGTGGGTCACCTTCGTCGGCGTCGGCGGAACGATGCACGCCGTCTTCGACGTGACGGGCTATTTCCTCCCCAACACCTCGGCCGCCACATACGTACCGGTCCCTCCAACCCGTCTCGTCGACTCGCGGCCCGGCGCCGGCCAGCAGGGCCTCTACGCGGCCCTGAGCAACCAGGTGCCGGCAGTGTTCACGGCCACCGGCGGTGTGATCCCACCCGATGCCGTTGCCGTTACCGGCAACCTCACGGCGGTCAGCAGCGGGGCCAGCGGCTACTTCGGCCTGACGCCGACCTCCCCGGGCACGGTTCCGGGTACGAGCACACTCAACTTCCCCGCGAGTGACATCCGGGCAAATGCGGTGACCGCGCCGCTCGGCCCCGGCGGAACGCTGTGGGTCACATTCGTCGGCATCGGCGGAACGATGCACGTGGTCTTCGATGTCACCGGCTACTTCGTCTCAGGCACGAGCGGTGCCACGTACGTACCGGTCAGTCCGACCCGTCTCGTCGACTCGCGGCCCGGCACGGGCCAGCAGGGCCTGTACGCGGCCCTGAACAACCAGGTCCCCGCCGAGTTCACGGCCACCGGCGGTGTCATCCCGGCCGATGTCGACACCGTGGCCGTCACAGGCAACCTGACAGCGGTCAGCAGCGGGGCCAGCGGCTACTTCGGTCTGACGCCGACCTCCCCGGGCGCCGTCCCGGGGACGAGCACTCTTAACTTCCCCGGGCATGACATCAGGGCAAATGCGGTCACGGCGCCGCTCGGCCCGGGCGGAACGCTGTGGGTCACCTTCGTCGGCATCGGCGGAACGATGCACGTCGTCTTCGACGTTTCAGGCTACTTCACAAGGAAATAGCGCTCGCCGTCAGCCGGTGCGCTTGGTGGACCTGTCGCCGGGGTGGGATTTGGCGCGCTTGACCTGGGCGTCTAGAACCTGCTTGAACTGCTTGGCCAGGCCGGTCTTCATCCCGGCTCGGGCGCGCGAGTCCATGTCTCGGTCGCGGCGGCGCTCTCGGGCCGCCTCTGAGGGCGGCAGGTCAGCCGTGTCGTCGTCCATGGAACCCTGTGCCCGCTCCTTTCTCGCGGCGACCTGCTACGATCCGGCCGCGATGGAACTGTATGGTGTCCGCATCCCCACGATCGTAAATGACAACGTAGCCGGCCGCTGCTGTGGCTGCGGCGAGCCGATCATCGGCCGACCCTGGCGGGTGAGCATTCTCGATATCGTCGCGCCCGAGGCGCCGGTCTCCTGGGCGGAGTCGGCGCGTTTGAATCCGGGACCTTTCGAGTTTCACGGTGATCAGAGCCACGTCCTGGCCTGGATGGCAAAGCGCGGAATGCTCTTCTGCCGGCGATCGCAAGTCCGCGAGATCATGAGGCCGGTCTGGGTTCCAACGGAGCCGCGTCGTTTGGGGCTGTGTGACGGCATCCACCGTGACGACCACGAGTTCGTCGAGCCGGCCGCCCCTGCGGCCGATCGAAGCTGAGGGCAGATGCGCGTACGCAAGGCGGTCTTTCCAGTAGCTGGTTGGGGCACCAGGTTCCTCCCGGCCACCAAGGCACTACCCAAGGAGATGCTCCCGCTCGTTGACAAGCCGGTCATCCAATACGCGGTCGAAGAGGCCGTCGCGGCCGGCATCGAGCAGGTGATCATCGTCACCAGCAGCCAGAAGCGAGCGATCGAGGATCACTTCGATCTGAACCTCGAGCTGGAGCAGATGCTCGAGCAGCGCGGTGACATCGAGATGCTGCGCCAAATCCGGGCTATCTCGGATCTAGCCCAGATCTCCTACGTTCGCCAGAAGGAGCAGCTCGGACTCGGCCACGCGGTGCTCATGGCCAAGGAGCTGGTGGGCCACGAGCCGTTTGCGGTCATCCTCCCAGACGACGTGGTCGTCGGGGAGCGGCCCTGCATCGGTCAGCTGATCCACGCCTACCAGCAGACGCACTCCTCGGTTGTGGCCGTGATGGAAGTGCCCCACGAAGAGACTTGTCGGTATGGCGTGATTGCCGGTGAGGCCGTCAGCCCAGAAGACCCGCGCCTGTACAAAGTCTCGGCCCTGGTTGAGAAGCCCGAACCGGATGCCGCTCCATCCAACCTGGCCATCATCGGACGATATGTCCTGACCCCCAAGATCTTCGACAAGCTCGAGCAGACGGCGCTTGGTGCGGGTGGCGAGATCCAGCTCACGGATGCCATCGAAACCCTGATGCAGGAGCAGGATGTATACGCCTACGCCTTCGATGGCCTGCGCTACGATGCTGGGACCACGATGGGCTGGCTGAAAGCGTCTGTAGAACTGGCACTGCAGAGGCAGGACATCGGAGAACAGTTCCGCCAGTACTTGCAGTCGCTCGACCTGAGCTGATGCCCGTGCAGAGCGGGGCATGGCGGTCGCAGGGCAGGATGGAGAGGATCTCTCGTGGCTGAGATCGGACAGTTGATCGGGGGCCGATACCGGCTCATCGAGTTGCTCGGCGAGGGCAGCTTCGCGACCGTCTATCGCGCCGCCGATGTCCAGGTTGACCGTCCCGTCGCCCTGAAGCTTCTCCGGCCGGAGTTCTCCGACGACCCCGACTTCATGTCGGACTTCCGCTGGCAGTCCAGGGTGGCGTCGAGCCTCGACCACCAGAACGTTGCCGCCGTCTACGACTTCGGCACGGACGACAGCGGCACGTATCTGGTGACCGAGTATGTCGACGGGGCCGATCTGGCCCAGCTGCTCGAGCGCAATGGACCTGTTCCGCCGCGCCGAGCGGCTCGCGCCGCGGCCGAGATAGCGACAGCGCTTCAGGCAGCTCACGAGCGCGGCCTGCCCCACGGGGATCTCCAGGCTCGCAACATAATGATCACTCGTGAGGGCCACGTGAAGGTCACCGACTTCGGCCTCGCAAGAGCTGCCGCGGCCGTGACCGACGCCACGACGACCAACATGAAACGCCGTGATGACGACTCGCCGGCCAGGGTTCCGGTCGCCGCTTCGGGAGCGAAGCCCGGGGCGGCCCCGTCAAATGCCTCGGACGTGGAGGCTCTTGGGTCGTTGCTCTACGAAATGCTGACCGGCCGTGGGCCGTGGGTTGGAGAGACGGCAGACGCCGCCGTCGCCGCCCGTCGCGCCGGGCCCCCGCCGCGCCCTTCCACGCTCAATCCGGCGGTGCCCGCCGCGCTCGACGAGATCGCCCTGCGAGCGCTATCTCCCGCGCCCGACTGGCGATACGCATCGGCGGCGCTGATGGGCGACGCCCTCGAGACCTATCTCGACGGAGGAACCGCGGCCGGAGCGGCCAGGGGTCCCGCCGGGGCCGGTACCGGAGCCTTTTCGGCCGTGCCCGGAACCGCGGGTCCGGCGAGGGCAGCGGGCATTGCGGGGATGGCCGGGGCCGCCGCGGGTGCCTCTCTTGCGCCGGGCGGAGCGGGCGCAGCTTCGGTCCGGGGCACCGCCGGCGTCGCCGGCGCCGCCGGGACGGATGAGGCTGCCGGCATCGGTCGGGCCGGGCGCTTCGCCTACTCCGACGATGCCTACGCGTCCGGGTCCGACATCGACGACGCCTACGAAGCAGGCGGACCAGGCGGCCGATACGCCCCCGGCATGGACCGCTCGCGCCGCCCGGGCCGTCGCGCGGACGACTTCGACGAGCTCGAGCCCGAGCCGGCCGGGGTCAGCCCATGGGCCTGGGTCGCCGGGGTTCTCGGGATCATGGTCATCGCCGTCATCGGGGTGATCATCTTCCTGCTGTTCAGTGCGAAGGGCGCGGCGACGCCGGTCAAGGCTCCGAACCTGGTCAGCCTCACATACACCCAGGCACAGCAGATCGCCAAGTCGTACGGACTCCAGATCTCTTCCGTCACGACGCCCAACAACACCAAACAGCCCGATCAGACGGTCGTTTCTCAGGACCCGAAGGCCGACACGCAGATGAACCCGGGCGACACCATCACCGTCACCATCGTGAGCGGCCCGGCCACCGTCGTGGTGCCCGATCTCCGGGGTTCGACCGAGAGCGACGCCCTCAACAAGCTCCAGGCGGCGGGTTTGCAGGCCGGTGTGCGCACTACTCAGAGCGACCCGACGGTCCCGAGCGGCCAGATCATCAGCACCAACCCGCGGGCCGGAATTGCCGTCCAAAACGGCTCGACCGTCGACTACGTGGTCTCGACCGGGCCGGCTGCGACGGCAAGCCCTTCGGCGAGCCCGTCGCCGTCGCCGTCACCCAGCCCGTCACCCAGCCCGTCGCCCAGCCCCACTCCGTCTCCTGTCCCGACGCCGGCTCCGACGCCGACCCACACGCCTAGCCCCGCCCCGTCAGTCTGACCCCGCGCCGCCAGCCCGTTGGTTCGGGGAGGCCGGGAACGGGGCCCCAAGGCCGCGATCGAATAGAACGACCGTGCTTGTTGCTGGGCCCGTGCGGCTCTACGGCCGAGTCGGGCTCGGTCCACAGGCCGCGGGCACGGGCTTCCTTGTCGGGCGGCTCCTCGTTCTGGGCGGGCACCCCCCACAGGCCACGGACGTCCGCTGCGGCCGACTCCGCTTCCTCGTCGAAGGCCGCGTCGGAGGCGTCGGGCGCATCGGCCGAGGATCGTTCCCAGCACGATCGCTCCTCTTCCCCGGTAAGTGGGGCCCGGTGCTTGTCGAGCGCGCAATAGCCGAGGCGGACGGCGACGGCCTTGCGGAAATGGCGGCACGAGGCGCATGAGGTGGTGGAGCGACGGCAAACCCAGCAGCGCGCCGCTTCGAGTTGCGGCGATCCACAGTGCGGGCAGCGCCAGCTGGCCATGCCCGGATTGTAGCTGCGATGAGGTCGCCCGACCAGTGCCGGCTCGCGTCGGGTCGGCAGGCGACGTCCGACCGGCTCGCGCTAGGTCGTGGTGATCGTCGAGGTGGCCGTGACCTGATCGCCTTCCGTCGTGGTAACCAGAACGCTGGCCTGGCCGATGCCCGGCGTCGCCCCCGAGATGGCGACCTGCCATGTCGCGGTGCCGGTCGCATCCGTCGTCAACTCGGGCGAGACTATCGGCCCGAGTCCCTGGATCATGACCGTGAAGGTCACTTTGGCGTTGGCGAGCGGGCCGCCGTTGAATGAGGTTGCATAGAGCGTGAGCTTGAGAGTGGTCTGCGACGACGACGCGAACTTGCTGGGCGCTGCCGTGAGATGAGCGGCGAGCTGACCGTAGTCGCGGTTGATCGTGACGCTGATCGAGGTAGTGTTGCCGGCCTGGTCGGTGGCCGTGAGGTCGATCGAGTTGGAGCCGGCAACGACCGGGACCGTCAGATTGAACCGACCGTCGGACCCGACCACCTGGCTGTTGAGCGCGCCGCCGGGCGCCTGCTCGTTGCGAATTGCGACCGTGGCCCCCGCGTCGCACGATCCGGCGATGCTCACCGTGGCGGTCGAGACCTTGGCCCCCGCGGCGGGCGAGCTGACGGCGATCTTGGGCGGGGCGGTGTCGAGGATGTAGGTGACCGACGGAGACGTCTGGCCCTCGCCGGACGGTGTCACGAGCGTGGCGGAGAAGGTGTTTTCGCCCTCAGTCAGCTTGATTGGAGACGTGATGAAGCGGGTCGTGCCGCCGACGGCGACGTTGGCCACCTGCTGCTGCGGGCCGGTCTTGCCCTTCAAATAGACGTGAACCGAGTAGCCGGTCTTGCCGACCGATCCGGCCGGAACGGTGCCCTGGAT
The DNA here is from genome assembly GCA_003157875.1 of Chloroflexota bacterium. Lineage (GTDB taxonomy): Bacteria > Chloroflexota > Limnocylindria > Limnocylindrales > CSP1-4 > Fen-1039. Next base: position 58,005 of record PMKV01000172.1, on the reverse strand, counting down.
GGGAATCGATTGTTGGTTGGTGAAGCCGGCGTTGATCGGCGCATCCAACACGGGCGTGTCGAGCGTGACTCCGGACGGCGGAGCCGTAGCCGGCGCCTCTGAAGTGATCCCGCTCATGGCATCGCCGAACGCCCCGGCGATCCCGCCGATGAGGCCCGCCATCAGGCCGGCGCCGACCGTAATCGTCAGCAACCCGAGCACGACGCAGGCGCTGACGATAACCATCGCCATCGGCGCGGGAATTCGGGGGCCGGTTCGCAGCTGCCGATACCGACGCATCAGGTCCGAAGGAGGCGCCGACGCCCTGATCGACCGCGTCGGCAGTCGATCGCTCGATGGCGGCCTCGGCCGGACGTGCGCGGCTCGTCGTTCTCGCATCGGCATGCTCGCTATTGTCGCATCACTGGCGCTTCGATCCGGGTGAGATCGCTCGTTTCAACCGCAACACCGCCGACTACTCAAAAGTAGGACGGACTTCCGTGACGCGAACCTGCCGTGCGCGCGTCGGGCGGATCGATGTACTCTGCTGTAGAGAGCGGACGTTCAGGTGCGTTCGCTCAGGTTCGAGGCGAAAGTGCAGGCACGCGAACCCAAGCCCGATCGGCCCCGAATTCCGGATGGCGGACATGCCAATCCGGCAATCGACCTTCGGAATCGCGTGGCCCCGGCCGCCCGCGTCCAGCCCGGTTACAGGCCTTCGGGGATGCCGCCGAACGGTCGAATCGCCACCCGTACGGCTCCGCGCCTGCCGGTCATCACCCATGCCGAGCGGGGTTCGCCGCATCGATATCCCTCGCTGCCGACGTCTCGTGGAGGATTCGGGCTGCCGAACCTGCGCCGCAACGTCTGCCCNNCTCGAGCAGGGCTACGTCAACGACGTCTGCCTGACGCCGCGCTTCAACCAGTGCGTCTTCTATGAAGACGACCTGACGAAGGATTGACGCCCAACCGGCTCAGCTACGCCGAGGCGCTCTACGCGCTCGCATCCCGCGGTCGATTCGGCATTCGCCTCGGACTTGGTCGAACGCAAGCCCTGCTCTCCCGACTCGATCACCCCGAACGTACCTTCCGCGGCGCCCTGGTTGCCGGCACGAATGGCAAGGGCAGCGTGCTGGCCCTCGTTGGGTCTGCCCTCACCGCGGCCGGATACAAGGTCGGCGAGACGCCCAAGCCTCATCTCGTGACCTACCGCGAGCGGCTGCAGATCGGCGGAGTGCCGGTTGACCGCGAGACGTTCGCGAGTCTTGCCGGGCGGGTGCTGGCCGAGTCCGAAGCCGTGGCCCGCCGGCACGGCGACCCGACCGAATTCGAGCTGCTGACGGCCATCACGTTCCTGTGGTTCGCCGAGGTGGGCGTGGATCTCGCGGTTGTCGAGGTTGGGTTGGGCGGCCGGCTCGACGCCACGCACGCCTGGGACGGCGGAGTGGCCGTCGTCACGAACGTAACGCTCGACCACACCGACAGGCTCGGAACCACGGTCGAGGCGATCGCCAAAGAGAAGGCCGCGATCATCATGCGCGGCGACCTGGCGGTGACCGGCGCCTGGGGGTCGGCGCTCGACGTCATCGAGCGCCGAAGTCGGCGAGTGGCGGCTCCGCTGACCGTGACGCCGCCGGCACCGCTTCGCGCCGTCGACCGTGACGGGATCGAAGTCGAGTTGGGGCGGCTGGGACGGGTTCGCGTGGGACTGCGGGGCCGCCACCAGGCGGCGAACGTGGCCGTCGCCGACGCGACGCTGGACGCTCTCGAATCGGCAGGGATTGCCCGCGTCCCCGGGGAGTGGCGCCGGGCCGGATACGCGGCGGTTCGCTGGCCCGGACGCCTGGAGCTGGTGGCTGCCGCCGGCAGAGAGATCCTGCTCGACGGCGCCCACAACCCGGCCGGGGCCGCGACCCTCGCCGAAGCGTTCGACGATCTGGCCCCGTTCCTGCGCCCGGGTCGTCCGACGCTGGTCCTCGCCATTCTGGCCGACAAGGACATCGACGGCGTGATCCGGGGGCTCGCGGGCTCCGCTGCGCTGCGCGAGGCCCGCGTGATCTGCACAGTGCCGGCGGGCGGCCGAGCGCTGCCGGCAGGGGAGCTGGCGGCCCGGTGGGAGGCGCTGGTGGGGCGGATTGCGGAAGCGGTCGCGGAGCCGGCCGCGGCCCTGGACGCGGCGCTCTCCCCTGGGAGCGGCCCCGGGCCGATCGTCATCGCCGGCTCCCTCTACCTCGTCGGCGCCGCAAGGGCGATACTCGTCTCGGATCCACTGCTCATACCGGATCCGCCGCTACCGCCTCCGGAGGCCACTCGATGAGCTCGGCCGATCCAGCGCCGCTCGCGGCTCCGCTCGGCCCGCCGCCGCCGACGCAGATCGGCCCGCGCCTCTTCGAGTGGGGCCGCCGGACGTACGTGATGGGCATCGTCAACGTCACTCCGGACTCGTTCTCCGGCGACGGCCTGCTCGCCACCGTGGCCGGTCAACGGGGAGCGGCTGTCGAGGCGGCCGTGGCCCAGGCCCGGCGCATGGTCGAGGAAGGGGCCGACATTGTTGACGTAGGCGGGGAGTCCACTCGGCCCGGCCACGGTCCGGTCTCTGAGGGCGAAGAGGCGGCGCGAGTGGTTCCGGTGGTCGCCGCGACCCATGCCGCGCTGCCGGACGTGCCGGTCAGTGTCGACACGTCCAAGCCGGCCGTCGCGGAAGCGGCCCTGGACGCGGGAGCGACGCTACTCAACGACGTCTGGGGTGTCGCGCCGGACGACGCCATGGCCCGTCTCGCCGCCGCGCGCGGAGTGCCGCTGGTCCTGATGCACAACAGGGTCGGGGCGCACTACGACGACTTCTGGCTCGAAGTGATGGCCGACCTGCGCGCGGCGCTCGGCCGAGCCGTCGCCGCCGGCGTCCCGCGAGCCAACCTGATCGTCGACCCCGGGTTCGGCTTCGGCAAGACGCCCGAGCACAACCTCATCGTCATGCGCGAGCTGGCCGGGCTGCGGCAACTGGGGCATCCGATCCTGCTCGGCGCTTCCCGCAAGTCGACGATCGGCCGCGTCCTGGGCGGCCTTCCGACCGAGGAGCGGCTCGAAGGTACGCTCGCCACGACCGCGATCGGCATCGCCGCCGGGGTCGACATCATCCGAGTCCACGACGTCCGGGCCAACGTCCGGGCCGCGCTCGTCGCCGACGCCATCCTCCGAGGGGAGCTCTCATGACGGATCGGATCGCGCTGTTGAACATGCGCTTCGCGGGCAGACACGGCGTGACCGAGGAGGAGCGTGCGACCCCGCAACCCTTCGAAGTCGACGTGGAGATGTACCTGGATCTGCGGCCCGCCGGTCTCACCGACGACCTGACGCAAACGGTCGACTACCGCACCGCTTTCGACATCTGCCGCGACGTGGTCGAGGGTCCGAGCTGCCAGCTTCTCGAGACTCTGGCCGAGACGATCGCCGCTCGCCTGCTCGGCGCGTTCGCGATGGCCGGCCTGTCGGAGGTCGTCGTTCGCGTCCGCAAGCCCAACGTGGCGCTCCCCGGCCCGCTCGACGCCGCCGCCGTCGAGATCAGGCGGCGACCGGCCGAGACCCGCTAGCTCAGCGTCGTCGGCCGCGTCCCGAGCGTGACTTTGAGCGTCAGGTAGGAGCCGGCGCGGTAGATTTCGACGCTCACCGTCCGGCCGGGCGCGTACTGGACCAGGACGTCGCCGAGTTGGTGGGAACTGTCGATTGCCTGGCCCTCGACCGCCGTGATGATGTCGCCGGTCTTGATGCCCGCCAGGTCGCCCGGGCTTCCGGGGACGACCGCGTCGATCGAGTTGCCGGCCGCGTCTTCCGCGTGAACCCAGGCGCCCTGATCGAGCGGCAGCTTGTTCTGGTCTTTGAGCCCGCGGGTGATCGTCGCGAAGGCGACGCCGATAAAGGGCCGAGACAGCGGCTCACCTGCGAGAGCCTGCTGCATGATCGGCTTGGCGATGTCGATCGGGATGGCGAAGCCGATCCCCTGCGAGGTCGGGGCTGCGGCGGTGGTGACGCCGACGACCTTGCCGGCGGCGTTCACGAGCGGCCCGCCGCTGTTGCCGGGGTTGATCGCGGCATCCGTCTGGATCAGGCCGTGGAGGCTCGTCGGCGTCTTCACGGCGGGGTCGTCGCTGAGGACGGAGATGTCGCGGCCAAGCGCCGAGACGATCCCCGTCGTGACGCTGTTCGCGTAGTCGATCCCGAGGGGGCTGCCGATCGCGATCGCCAGCTCGCCGACCTGCAGCGAGCTCGACGAGCCGATCGGGGCGACGGCCAGACCGGCCACGGCGTCGATCTTGACGATCGCCAGGTCGGTCAGCGTGTCCAGGCCGTAGATCGTGCCGGGTACCCGCCGGTCGTCCTTGAGCCGGACGGTGAGCGACGCGACGCCTTGAACGACGTGCTTGTTGGTCAGGATCCAGCCCCGGCTGTCGTAGACGATCCCGGAACCGACGCCCGTGTTGCCGGCCGAGTCCGTGGTCACGATCTGGACCACCGCGGGGTCGACGGCCGCCACGGCGGCGATCACGGTCGAGGCGTCCGACTCGATTACGAGTTTCGCCGCCGTGCCGGTGGTTGCGGACGCGGCGGATGCGGACGCGGCGGTCGCCGAGTCGAGCGCGCCGGAGGACCGCAGGGCCGCGAAGGTCCCGGCCGCGCCGACGATCGCGCCGATCAGCGAAGCGGCGAATACAGCGGCGACGACGCCGCGGCCGAAGCCACCTCCCGGGGAACTCGGAGGGTCTACGGCCCGTTCCGTCTCGGGCTCCGGCTCCAGCTCGACTACGGTTCCCTGCTCGAGCCATCTCTCCGGCGTGGCCGAGTCGCCGTCGGCAATGGCGGCGCCACGCAGGGCGCCCTTCCAGCTTGGGCGTTTGTCGGGCAGTGGCTCGAAGCGCTCGATATCGGGGGTGTTCGGATCGGACATGCGGGGCGGCGATTCCGAGGTGCGAGAGTCGTCAGGGGCGAATGCTATTCGCGAAGCCCGATTCGCGCCTGACCTCTCGGTCCACGAGGCGAGCGCCGCGACTGCGGAAGCTTGCGGCCTGGCACGTTCACGTACCAGATCCGGACCGGTGAAGATTCCGCCACTCGGCGGAGACGGCGTGCCGACAGCCAGCTATGCCGGGGGTCCAGCGACGGGGGGCTTCGCCGCCGCGCCCGCACCCATGCCGCTCACCAGCGGCGAAACCGCGCCCGTGGCCACGGCGCTGGGGGACGTTCGCGGATCGAGCGGCAACGAGACGGTGAACGTGGTTCCGGAGCCGACGCGGCTCTCGACCATGACCCGGCCTCCGTGCATCTCCACTACAGACCGGACGATGGCCAGGCCCAGGCCGCTGCCGCTGCCGCGTGCCTCGTTGGCGCGCGAGCCGCGGTAGAAGCGGTCGAAGACATGGGGGAGCTCCTTGGCGTCGATGCCGACCCCTGTGTCGATGACCTGAATCCGGGCGCCGCGCTGGTGTGCGGAGAGAACGACTCGAACGGAGCCGCCTCGCGGCGTGAACTTCAGGGAGTTGCCGATGAGGTTCGTCAGAACCTGACCCAGACGCTGCGGGTCGTGGCGGGTCACGAGCGGCGTCTCGGGGAGCTCGGCCGTCAGGCTCAGGCCGCGCCTTTGGGCCGATACGCCGGCCTGCTCGACAGCGGATTGGATCGTCGCCCGCACGTCGTCGGGCCGAAGGTCCAGGCGGATGAGGCCCGAGTCGAGCTTGGAGAGTTCGAGCAGGTTCTGGGCCAGCCAGTCGAGCCGTTCGATCTGCTGGGCGCTCGCCTCCAGGAACTCGGTTCGAGCGGCGACGTCGTTGCCGGCCTTCTCCTGGAGCAGCTCGTTGAAGGTGCGCAGAGCCGCCAGCGGCGTTCGGAGCTCGTGCGACACGTCCGCGAGGAACTCGCGGCTGACGTCCCGGTCGCGCCGGATGACCTCCATCGTTTCTTCGACCTGGTCGGCCATGGCGTTGAACTGGCGCGACAGTTCGCTGATCTCCAAACCGCCGGCCCGGGCCCTGTCGGCGGGTACGCGCTTCGACAGGTCGCCGTCCGCCAGGGCTCTGGCGGCCTCCGTCAGCCTGCGCAGCGGCGTCGTGAACCGCCGGGCCAGCACGAACGAGACCAGGATCGCCAGGAGGAGCGCGCCCACCGCGGTGACCAGCAGGTATCCCACGACGCTGGCGATGGTCCCGCTGCGCGTCGTGTAGGGCGCCGAGAGGCTTACCTCCAGATTCCACGTCGGCTTGATCCCTTGCGGATCGGTGAAGGTGAAGACCTCGGTGTAGCTGACCGAGTCGCGCGCCTGGCCGCGCGCCGGCTTGGCGGTCAGCTGCCCGGTGAAGGTGGACACCGCACTGGCCGGCACGAACTCTCTGCCGCCGGGCGTTTCCGATTCGAGTCCAAACCGAAGCGTGAGATCGGCCTGGGCGACGTTGTTGGCGTAGTCGTCCAGGGTCGTCGGGTCGCCGATCGCGGCCGCGACGTGGTCGTTCAGACGGCCGCCCGCGGAGACGACGGTCAGGTTGGTCGGGTCGCCGTTGGCGGCGGTCTCCGCCTTGACCCTGACCACGGCCGCGACGGCGTTGGCCCGCGCCTCGAGGTTGGCGACTTCCTGGCCGCGCAGGTCGGTGTCCAGGATGAAGACCGTCAGGACCGAGACAATGCCGACGGCCAGGGCGAAGACCATGACGAACGCCAGCGAGAGGCGGCCCTGGAAGGTTCGGGGAAGGGCCCGCGAAATCGGAACCGAGACTCTGCGGCTTCCGCTCGCCGATTCGCGCTGCCCGGCCAAGTCAGCGCTCCGCGAACGCGTACCCCGCGCCACGGACCGTCAAGACGAACCGCGGGCTGGATGGATCGTCTTCCAGCTTCTCGCGCNNGATCGTCTTCTCGTCCTGGTCCAGCGCCTCGTAGTCGCGGATCAGCTCCAGCAATTCCCGCCGCGAGTAGACGCGCCCGGGTTTGCTGGCCAGGTGGCGCAGGATCTCGAACTCGGTGGCGGTCAGGGCGATGCGCCGCTCGCCGCGCTGAACGCGCCGCCGCTCGAGATCGATCAACAGGTCGCCGTGGCGGAGCAGCCGCCCGCCGCCGGCGTCGGCCAGGTCGCCGTACGCCCGCCGGAGCAGGGCCTTGATTCGGCTCATCAGCTCGCGCAGGCCGAACGGCTTGGTCATGTAGTCGTCCGCGCCGAGCTCGAGGCCGATGACCTTGTCCATCTCCTCATCGCGGGCCGTCAGGATCAGGACGGGCGCCTTCGAGCCGCTCGCACGGAGGCGACGCAGGACCTCGAAACCGTCGATGCCGGGCAGGCGCACGTCGAGGACCAGGAGATCGGGCCCCTCGCGCAGGGCGAACTCCAGGCCTTCCTCGCCCGATCGAGAGACGGCGACCTGATAGCCCTCCTGCTGGAGCGCGTACTGGATCCCTCTCGCAACGGCGTATTCGTCTTCGACGACCAGAATCGTGGCAGCCACGGCGCGATCCTACACCCCGGCCGCCGCCGCGAGTCGATTCGGGCGGCCAACCTGCGAGGAACTGACCCGGTCCGACGCCTCTCGTGGTAGGCTCCTATGCCGAAGCGCCTCCGCAAACGGCCAGGTGCGCTCGATGGACCCGCGAGAGAGGTTTCATTTCCGTGGCAGCCCCGACAGTATTGACAGCCAAGAGCCGCACCGAGATCGGTAAGGCGGTAGCTCACCTGCGCCAGGCCGGCCGCGTACCCGCGGTCGTCTTCGGCCATGGCCTCGCCTCGATTCCCGTGTCGCTGGACACTCACGAGTTCGAGCACGTCCGCCGGACGGCCCATTCCAACACGATCTTCGAGCTGAAGATCGACGGCAAGGACGTTCACAAGGTCCTGATCCACGGGGTGCAGATCGACCCGCGACATCGCCAGCTGCTTCACGTCGACCTCTTCGAGCTGAAGTCCGGCGAGGAAGTCACAGTCGAGATCCAGCTTCGCACGACCGGTGAGTCGTACGCCGTCGATCGCCTGGGCGGGACGATGCTGCACAACATCGACCGCATCAAGGTCCGCGCCCTGCCGGAGAAGCTGCCCGACTCGATCGAGTTCTCGATAGAGTCGCTGGTGGACTTCGAGACGGCGATCCACCTCCGCGACCTGCCGATGCCGGCCGGCGTCACGCTTCTGTCCGATCCGGACGAGGTCGTGGCCAAGGTTGCCGCGCCGCACGTCATCGAGGAGCCGGTTGTCGTCGCCGCCGAGGAGGAGCCGGCCGAAGCCGCTGCCGCCACCGAGGCCAAGCCCGAAGCCTGAGGACCCACGCCGTAGCGTGGATCGGCCGTGCTGCGGGCCGTGTCGGGCCGACCCGACCTGATCCGGCAACGGCTCGGCCCGACTTGCGCGGGCGATCCTCGCTGGCGAAGATCCGCGCATGGAACTCCGCCCCGTGTCCGATGCCGACCTGCCGTTCCTCGCCGAGATGACGCTGCTGGCCGCGTTCCCGCCGGGGCTGTTGCCCGAAGGCGCGTCCGATATGCCGCACGTCACACGATGGACGGTGGATTGGGGGCGTCCGGGTGACGCGGGAGTGGTCGCGTGGAGCGACGGACAACGACTCGGGTCGGCGTGGTGTCGTGTCCAGGCGGACGTGCTCGCGAGCGATGAAGCGGGTCGCCCACTACCCGAGATCGCGATCGCCGTCTCGCCCGAACATCGTGCTCGCGGTATCGGGGCGCAAATGCTGAAGGCCCTGGATCAAGCGGCCGCCGACGCCGGTCAGAGTGCCCTCAGCCTCACTGTGAATTCCCACAACGCCGCTTTCCACCTATACGAGCGTGCTGGCTTCGAGGTCGTCCGCCGGGAAGGCGATCGCCTGACGATGGTCAAGCCGCTCGCCGCGCCGCCTCCCTGAGCCGCCCCGGGTGGCCGGCTTAGGGTTTGCGGGCGAGGATCGAGACTGTGGGGGGTCGATAGACGAGTTTGTCGGGCGCGAGGGCGGAAAGGCGTAGCCGCAGCGCGTCCACTGCCCTGAGGCGGGTCGGCTCGTCGAGCGATTCGAACAGGTCCACCTCGCGGGTCGTGGTCCGGTAAGCGATGAAGTCCTCGACGGTCCACGGATGGTCCAGGGCGTCCGGTTGGGCGGCTACACGTCGGAAGCCGGCCGATCGCAGTTCGTCGGCCGCGCTTTCGGTGGACGCGAAGTGGCCCGAGCGGACCTCCTTCGAGGGCGGATGCACGATGCCGGTGTCGGCCAGCGCCTCCTCCAGCTCGACTTCGGGCGCGAACGGGATCTTCTCGATGACCCAGCCGCAGATGGCCAGGATGCCGCCCGGCCGGAGAACTCGATGGAGTTCGCGGAGCATGGGCGCGCGATCCGGTAGCTGCTGGAGCATGAACGCGGTCACGGCGATGTCGAAAGAGGCGTCGGGCGCCGGGATGGCGGAAGCGTCCGCACTGACGAAGCTGATCCGCGCCCTCGCCGACTCGGGCAGCTTGTCCATTTCGCGACGAGCAACGTCGAGCATTCCGAACGAGGCATCGAGCCCGGTGAGTCGCGCCCCCGGCCAGTGCCGAGCCGCCTCGAAGAGGCAATTGCCCGTACCGCAGCCGATGTCGATGACGTCGTGAGGCTCGCCGCCGGGAAGCCCGGGATCCGCGCGTCCGACGCGGTCGACCAGGCGGACTGAGGCCGGTTCGAGCACCGGGGCCCACCAAAGAAGGTAGCCCTCGGCGGTTCGATCGAAGCGGTCGATGCACTCGCGGTTCATGGGCGAATCCTGCCACGATGGCCGGGCCGGCGCGGGCCCGGTCGGTGGATCGGGGGCCGGGTCCTTACGATTGGCACGTGCCCAGTCTGTCAGTCTCTCGCGGCGGTCTTCGCCGGACCGTGCCGGTCCTCTCCGCCTTCGTGGTGGGGGCGATCGCCTACGCGCCGCTGTACTGCTATCCGCTGCTCGCACCGCAGTTCGAGAGCACCTTCCACGCCTCTCGCGAGTTGGGCCAGCTGCCCTGGACGATGTTCCTGCTCGTCTCCGCAATGTGCTCGCCGCTTCTGGGCCGCGCCTACGACGTCATCTCGGACCGCCTCTTGCTGCTCATCGGCTCGGTCCTCCTGGCTGCCGGCTGGATGCTGACCTCGATCGCGACGGACGTGGCCTTTCTCATGGCCGCATACGGGGCGCTTCTCGCCATCGGCATCCAGCTGGTCTTCGTCGGCACGACCACCGCCATCGCCCGCCGATACGCGGGAGTGGCGGGATTGGCGTTGGGTGTGGCGTACGCGGGGCCGGGGATCGGAGTGGCACTGGCCCTTCCGCTGGCCGCGGGAGTCATCCCGGACCTCGGCTGGCGGCCGACCGCAGGCGTGTTCGCCGCTCTGTCGCTGGTCGCCGTTCCGTTCGTGCTGCTGATGACCACCGGCGCCGCCGTGCTGGTGCCGGCCCGCAAGGCCGGCCCGGCGAGTGGCGCCGGGACCGCGGGTGAGGCTCCCGCGGGCGCGGGGCTGCACGAGACATCCGCTCCGGGCGCGATCGCGGCCTCACTGGAGCCGCTGCCGCCCGGCAGTCGCTCGCGACCACATGCGTTGCGCCGGACCATCCGAACTCGCCGCTTCCTGATCCTGCTGCTGGGAGCGGTGGCCATCGGCTGCATCGACGAGGGCATCTTCCAGATGTCGTCGCGCCACGCCGTCGCCCAGGGCATCGATGTCGGTTTCGCTGCCACGATGCTCGCTCTCCAGAGCTACGCCTACGTCGCCGGGCAGGTCGTCGGCGGCGGGCTGTCGGATCGCTTCGGGCGGCGCTTCATCGGCCTCGTGTGCGCCGGGTTCATCGCCGTCGGCGCGACGGGCATCTTCGCCGCCACCGGTTCGCTGCTGGCCCTGGCGGTCGCCGGCAACGCGATCTATGGCTTCGGCATCGGCGCCACGATCGCCATCCGGTCGGCTGCCTTCTCGGACGTCTTCGGCGGCCACAACTTCGGGGCCATCTTCGGCATCACCGCGGTGGCGTACCCGGCCGGCGGGATCATCGTCATGAACGCCGGCAGCCTCATGTTCGACCGTATCGGCAACTACTGGCCGGTCTACGCCATCGCCATGATCTCGGTCGTGTGGTGGTCTACGGCGCTGCTCGTCGCCGGGCCGCGTCGCCACGGCCTCCGAAAGCGGCTGCGCAGCGTTCGGGCTCGCATGCCGGTGTAGCCGCTACGCCACCTCTCGCCGAATCGTGGCCGCGGCCAGAACGATGAAGACCGCGGCGATGGTGACGAGCACGCCCAGATCAAGGAGCACCTGCGGCGAGCTCAGATCCGCGCCGGCGATCATCACCTGCCTCAGTCCGTCGATGGCGTATGTGACGGGCAGGATGCGGGCGATCGGCTGGAGCAGGTCCGGCAGCTGATCGATCGGCCAGAAGAAGCCGCCCAGCAGGCCCTGGGGCACGATCACGATCGGGATGAACTGCAGGATCTGCAGCTCGGTGCGAGCGAAGGTCGAGAGGAAAATGCCCAGCGAGACCGCGCCCAGACCAAGAATGAGGACCAGCAGGTAGGCAATCAGCGGATTGCCGAGGGTGCGAACGCCGAGCCCGATGGCGATCGCCGGAACCGGCCCCAGCGCCGGAATCTCCAGCCGGCCGAGGACAAAGGCCAGGACCAGGGCCACCTGCAGCGTCGCGAAGAAGCCGAAGCCCAGGCTGTAGCCGAGAACGATTTCGGCCCGACTCACCGGCGTCGCCAGCAGGCGTTCGAGTGTCCCGCCGATCCGTTCGCGAAGGAAGCTGATGCCGGTCAGAATGAAGACGAAGAAATAGGCGAAGAAGCCGACCACGACCGGTGCGAGCGTGTCGATCTGGGTCGCGTCGGGCGAGCCGTAGACGGTTGTCCGTTCGATCGTGGGCAGGACGGCACCGGCGCCGCTATCGACGACTGCTGAAATCAGGGCCTTCTGCAGAGTCGGCAGAGCCGATGCCTCGGCCGTCGGATTGAGTCCGAGCGAGAGGATGTCGATCTTGCGGTTCGTGACGCTGAAGTCGGCCGGGAGGATGACCACCAGGTCGAGCTTCTTGTCCTTCAGCGCCTGCCGGGCGGTCGAATCGTCGGTGACCGATCGATCGAGCACGATCCCGGGCTGGCTCTCGAGGGTCGACTGCAGCCGGACCACGACGGCCGCGCCCGCCGGGTGACCGGTCTCGTCGACGACGGCGACGCGGGTCGTGGTCGACCCCGAGCTACTGAGGACCCAGCCGAGCAGGGCGATGATCGCCAGCGGGGCGACGAACAGCAGCGCCAGCGAGCGGGGGTCGCGGCGGAACTGGGCGACGATACGGCGGAAGACGGCGGCGACTCGGAGCGGGCTCATCGGGCGGCCTCCTTCGGGGTGGCGCCGGCCGTGACGGTCGTCTGCGCCGCGAAGCTCAGAAACGCCGTCTCCAGGTTGTCCGTGCCCGCTCTCTTGCGCAGCTCGCCCGGAGTCCCCTGCGCCAGAACATGCCCGTCACGAATGAAGAGCAACTCGTCGCAGCGATCGGCCTCGTCCATTACGTGGCTCGAAACGAGCAGCGTGGCTCCGTCCGCGGCGAGTCGATGGAAGTGGCCCCAGAACTGGACTCGCAGCGCCGGGTCGACTCCGACCGTGGGTTCGTCCAGGAAGATCACCGCCGGGTGGTGGGCCAGGGCGCAGGCCATCGACAGGCGGCGCCGCATCCCGCCGGAGAGGTTCTGGGCCGGCGTGCCTGCTCGGGTGTCCAGCTCCACCAGCTCGAGCGTGGCGTGGAGCTTGGCCTTGTCCGTCTGGCCGTACAGCGCGGCGAAGAAGCTCAGGTTCTCCCAAACCGACAGCTCGGGGTAGATGCCGTCGGCCTGCGTCATGTAGCCGATCCGTGCCAGGTTGGTGCGCGAGGGCATATCCACGCCCAGGACACGCGCCTTGCCGCTGGTCGCCGAAGCGAGTCCGGCGAGGAGGCGGATGAGCGTCGTCTTGCCCGAGCCGTTGGGGCCGAGAAGGCCGTAGATGCGGCCGGGCGGCAGGCTCATATCGACGCCGTCGACAGCATGGATCTCCCCGAAGTCCTTGCGCAACGCGACGGCTTCGACGGCCGGCGCCGGGGGGGAGGCGGGAGCGGCGCTCGAAGCTACCGGCGGACTGGCTGTCATCTACCGATCTCCTGGTTGATAGGGGCTTGCGCGATCCCGTTCAGAACGAGGTCGACGTAGGCTTCGACGTTGTCGATCGCGGAGTGGACGCCCCGCTCCGCCATTCGGTCGATCATTTCGCGGCCCATGACCACCAGCAGGAGCACCGGCCCAAACAGCATCTGGGCCACGAGCGACGGATCGACCGGACGCAGTGCACCCCGGCTGGCCTGCATGCCGAACCAGATGAAGAGCAACGGCGCTCCCTGACCCACGATCTCGTTCATCACGATCGCCGTGAGTTCCGGGTCGCGCGAAGCGTTGGACGCCAGGTTCCGGATCAGGTCCGCACGTGGGCTGATGGCCTCGTAGTAGGCGCGAGCTATGGCGATCAACCCGTCGCGAGCCGATCCGTCCATGTCGGGCACGAGTCTGGCCTTCATCTCCTCGACGGGGCTGACGCGATGGGCGACGGCGCGGAGCAGCTCTGCCCGGTCGGTGAAGTGGTGATAGAAGGCGCCCTTGGTCAAACCGGCTTCGGTCGAGATGGCCCCGATGGAGACGAAGCCGCCACCGGGCCGGGACAGGATCCGAACCGCTGCATCGATGAGCCGGTCTCGAGTGGGCTCGTCCTGAGCCGTGGCCGTGTCCAGACCCTCGGCGGCAAGCGCCGACCTCAAGCCGCGAAGGCCGCCGAAGTAGTGGTGGACGGTCTGGCGGGAGAGGCCGGATTCCGCGGCCACGGCCTGGATCGAGAGCCGGGACGGGTTTGCCCCGAACTGGCGGCGGGCGGCGTCGAGGATGGCCTCGCGAGCCGGCCGTTCGGAAGCGGCAGGTCCGGCCGGCGAGCGCTGGACGGGGCCGTGGGGCGGGGCGTGGTCAGTCATGCGTACCAGTATGCATGTCGTGTCAAGAGGAGCCGTGGCAGGGCCGAGCCTGAACGTGCCCGGCGGCGTCGCTGCCGATGCGGTCGAGACCTACCCCGCCGCGAGCCGCCGGATCTCGCCGGACAGGGCCGCGACGAGGTCCGGCAGCGCAGCCTCGACCGCCGGCGATAGCCCCTCGCCGAACCCGAACTCGGCGCCGCCGATGCCCACAAACGTCCCTCGGAGCGAGGAGCGGCGCATCTCCTCGGCCAGGGCCACGACCTGATCGGGCGGGAGTGAATGCGACGACGCGGGCGCCGCCCCGAGGCGCCGTCGCGCCACATCGGCGAGTGGCAGCAAGACGACCTGCCCCACGGCAACGCCGACGGCGGCGTCGACCACGATCAGGGCCACTTCCTCGGGGACGTCGATAAGCGACTCCACCGTCATCTGCCCGATCTCGAGAACGTCGGCGAGCGATCGAACCTGAGCCGGCAACAGCTCCGCCGCCAGGGGCCCGACCGCGTCGTCGCCGCGCAGCCTCTCCCCGCACGCCAGGACGCGAACGGTCTTCGGGCTGCTCGGGTCCCTCATGAGGCAAGCATAGGGGCGCAACATCGACAAATGCCTGGACGGCGCGACTATCCTCAGTCGGGAATGCGGCGGGATTGGGAGGTTCGAGCTCAATGGTCGTGGTCGAGGCGGTTGCCGGATCCTACGCCGGGCTCTGGGGCAAACCGGCGCGGACGAGCACGTTCGAGGTCGACGAGTACGCTGTCGAGGTCCTGAAGTGGGACGCTCGGACGAACACGGAAGGCGTGGCTCTCTACGCCACGCTCGGGGCCTCCGCCTGGCCGCTCCCAGGTTGCCCGCTCGCCCTTCGTCGCGAGTTCTTCGTCGGGCTGTCGCGGCCCTGCGACAAGATCGCGGGGTCCCTGGCCGCGTTGTCGTTGTACTCGGCGCGTGAAGGCGTCTCGCTGGATCACGGCCACACGGTGCCGTCGGATGGCCCGCTGTGGCCCGGCTCGCCGATGAGCAGCTTCCTCGTCGTACGCCCCAAGAGTGGGTTCCTGCCACCCCTGAAATTGCCCCAGGGATTCCGAGTCGAATTCCTGCAGGCCATTCCGATCTACGAATCCGAGCGTTCCTACAAGAAGACATACGGCGTCGACGCCTTGATCGAATGCTGGGTGGAGGCGCGAACGGCCCTCTACGACCCCGATCGACCGCCCAACCCCGTCTGCCTGGCGCGTTCCGGCCTGGGCGAGAAGACGTTCCTGGGGGTCTGACTACGGCCCGGCAGCCGCCGGGACCGGGTCGCCTGGATCGCTACTCGGCCGCCTCGGGTAGGTCGAGCGCCGCCTCCACCTCGGCGTCGGGGCGCGGTGTCCGTAACGCCGAGCGCAGCTCGATGAACTGGACCGCGACCACGGCCGTGGCCGCCAGCGCAAAGCTTCGAACGACGCCCAGCGGCACGAGCGTGGCCGCCACGACCGTCAGGAACGAGGCGAAGCCGAGCAGCCCGTGGGTCATGCCGCGCATGACACCTATCGTGCGGTCCGGGCCCTCCTGGGCGTGGGTGAAGAGCGCCATCACCGCCGCCACCGTCGGGATCGTGGTCAGTATTCCGCTGATCGTGGCCCCGAAGTACGGCCCGACCGTCGTGACGAAGACGACCATGGCCGCCCCGGCGATCATGCGCGACGGCAGGTCGGACGCGGAGGTAGCGCGGCGCGGCATCGGCGGCGCCGTCGGGAGCAGCCGGCGCGAGACCAGCAGGATGGCGATCGTCGCGGCGAATGCAGGCGCCAGGCCCCAGGCGGAGATCGGCAGCATCGCCGCCCAGGTCAACGCGAAGGCCCCGTACGCCGCGGCTCCGGCGACGGGCCAACCGACTCGCCGGCAGACCAGGGCGTAGACCAGGCAGAAGACGCCGCAGCCACCGGCGCCTCCGAGAGAGGCGGCGGCCGAGGTGGCGGCGAATGACGTGTTCTGTTCCAGGGCCAGGAAGAGCAGGATCGGCCCACCCTTGGCCGGCACGGCGCCGAGTATCCCGCCGACGGCCGGACCGTAGCGATGGCTGGCCAGGGTGACGATGCCGATCATCAGCACCGGCAGTCCGATCTTGAAGAAGAAATCGATCATGGCCCAATTGTCCCCGGTTGAGACCGCCCGCGCCGCCGACTCGTTTCAGCGACGAAGTCGCCGGGCGACGTGCGGCCTCCTCGCCGGCCGAAGGTCCGTGCGGCCGCCCAGACGCCGGCTTCGCCGGCCTCGTGACGATGGTTGGCGGACCGGGTCAGTCGCGCTCGATCTCGAGGGTGAGGAAGTGAGTGGCGCAGCTGATGCAGGGGTCGTAGGAGCGGATCAGCTGCTCGAGGCGGACGGTGGCCTCGGCGTGCGGCAGGGACAGGACCCCGGGCGCGAACTCGGCCAGATCCTGCTCGATCATGCCCTGGTTCTGGCCGGTTGGGGCGACGATCTGGGCCGCCGTGATCTTGCCGTTGTCGTCCAGGTCGTAGTGATGCCAGCAGATGCCGCGCGGCGCCTCGGAGCCCCAACCCGTCTCGCCGCCGCGGGGCGTCCACGGCGTGAAGGGCCGGGTCGGCTCCTCGTACGAGTTGACGATGTCCAGCGCGGAGGCGGAGGCGTGGATCAGCTCCACTGCCCTGGCCGCGATAGACCAGTACGGGTTGCGGGCGATCTGCTTCGCCAGGCCGCTCGTCTTGAGCGCCTCAGCGGCCAGCGGATGGAGCTGATCGGCGTTGAGCGTCACCCGCGCCGACGGGCCCAGCATGTAGGTTCGCCCGTCGGTCGTTCGGGAGTGGAGGGCGTTCGAGCCCTCGTGCTGCTGCTCGGCGAAGGCCTCGCGCCAGCCCCACAGCGGCACGTCGATGCCGTCGGTCGAGACTATGCGGCCCTCGTTGAGGCCGTATTCGATGGGATGCTTGATGGCGACGTAGAGGGGGTCGCGCTCGAGCTTGGGCGCCTTGAAAGCGCCGACGAGCTTGAGCGTCGCCAGCGATAGCGCCAGGGCTTCCTTGAGCGGCTCGCGCAGCGCCGCGATCTGGCTGGTCGTGGGGGTCTTCGAAAACCCGCCGACCCGCATCGAGACCGGGTGGATCGCCCGGCCGCCGATCAGCTTCATGATCTCGTTGCCGGTCCGCTTCAGGCGCAACGCCTGCTCGACGACCTGCTTGTGGTCGCGGGCCATGGCGATCGCGCTCTCGTAGCCGAGGAAGTCCGGGGCGTGGAGCATGTAGACGTGGAGGGCATGGCTCTCGATCCATTCGCCCCAGTAGAAGAGCTTCCGCAGCGTCCGAACCTGGGGATCGATCTCGACTTCGAAGAGGCGCTCGAAGGCCATCGATGCGGCCATCTGGTAGGCGACCGGACAGATGCCGCAGATGCGGGTGACGATGTCGACGACCTCGTTGGGCGTCCGACCAACCACCAGCTTCTCGAAGTAGCGCGGCGCCTCGAATATCGAGAGGCGAGCCTCCCTGACTTCGCCGTCGGTGATGCGCAGTCGAAGGGTTCCCTCGCCCTCGACTCGTGCGATTCCAACTACCTCGAAGGTTTGATCGCCGGTCGCCGTCTCTGCCTTTGGCATCTGTCGTACCACCTGGCTCATCGCGATGCTGCCCCGACCCGGGCTTGCCGAGCGTGCCCCATTTCTGCCCGACCGGCATAGGGCCGTTTGTCGTCCCCCGGAGCTTGGTGGCCTCCGGGGCGCGCCGCGTTGCTCGGAGGCTACCGCCCGGTCAAGGCGTCAGCGTGTACGAGCCCTGCGCCAGGACCTTGCCGCTTGCATCCAGGATCTGCAGAGTATGCGTCCCCATCGAGAGGGTGGCGCCGATCGCGCTCGTGCAGCTCGAACTCGAACTCTGGGTGTCCGTGAGCAGCCAGGATCCGTCGCTTTGCACCGTGAAGGCCTCCCCCACGGTGGCGGTGGTGCTGGTGATGCCGTCGATCTGGAAGGTCAGCTCGTCGTCGGCCTTCAGCGACGATGGCAGCCGGACCGTGCTCGTCACGTCAGTGGTCGATGAGCAGCTGATCGTGGACGGCGACAAAGTGATGCCGCCGGAGCCGGAGTTCATGTTCATGAAGACGACCGCGGCGATAACGACGACGATCAGGGCGATGCCGCCCACGGCCAGCAGTTTGGGCGCGGTCCCGATGCCCGCTCGCCCGCCCTGGACCGGTCCGCCGAAATAGGCGGGTGGATATGGCGTGGCGGGCCCCCCAAATGGCGCGCCGGGTGCGGCCGGCGGCGTGGCCCACTGCGGCTGAGCGGGTGGCGCTCCGGCAGCTGGCGCCGGCCAGTAGGGAGCGGCGGGCGGCTGGGCCTCGGGCGGCGTGGCGGGCGATAGGCCCGCGGCCCACGGTGGCGGAGGCGCCGTCGCAGCATCGGCTACGGGTTCGGGTGCGGGCGGCGGAGCCGGCGAGGTCCAGTCAACCGGTGCCGGTGCCGGAGTGGCTACGGGCGGGGCAGCGGCGACCGGTGGTGGAGGTGGGGGCGGAGCTGCCGGTGCGAGGGCGGCCAGGCCACTACCACATACGGGGCAGAATTTCTGGTCGGCTGCAACGCGTGCCGTCCCGCACTTGGGGCAGAACCCGAATCCCATCATCATCTCGAGTCTGACCTCGTTTCAATTGCTGAGCCCTGATGGCCCGGTCGCGGTGGAGCGGCCGTGGTCATGCCCTGCGCGGCACCGCCGAGCCACGGACATCCTAGCCCCCCGTGGTTGGCGGGGGAAGCGGCCAGCGACGCGTCAGCCGGGAAGAGATCGAGTTCGCGGCCGTGGTGCCGCCTGCCCGGCTATAGTCGGCCCGTGAACCTGCCGTTTCAGCCGCCGATCGAGCCGATGCTCGCCAAGCTCACCGAGGCGATCCCCGCCGGCGATGGCTGGCTCTACGAGCCGAAGTGGGACGGCTTCCGGGCGCTGGTCTTCCGCGATGGCGACGAGACCTTCATCCAGAGCCGCGACCTCAAGCCCCTGGACCGCTACTTCCCGGAGCTGCCGCCCGCACTGAGGGCCGCGCTGCCGGAACGCTGCGTCCTGGACGGGGAGGTGGTCATCGCCGGCGCCGGCGGTCTGGACTTCGATTCGCTGCTGCTGCGGATCCATCCGGCCGCGTCGCGGGTCAAGATGCTGGCGGCCCAGACCCCCGCCAGCTACGTGGCCTGGGATCTGCTCGCACTCGGCGATCGAGATCTGCGCGCCGTTCCGCAGGGGGAGCGCCGCGCGCTGCTCGAGTCGGCTCTGGCCGGCGCGCCGGCGCCGGTCCATTTGACGCCGGCAACCTCCGACCCGTCGGTTGCCCGCGACTGGTTCGATCGATTCGAGGGCGCCGGCCTGGACGGCGTCGTTGCCAAGCGAACCGCCGACCCGTACATGCCCGGCAAGCGAGGCTGGGCCAAGATCAAGCACGCCCGCACGGCCGACTGCGTCGTGGCGGGGTTCAGATGGCACAAGAACGGGCCGGGAACGCTGGTCGGGTCGCTGCTGCTGGGGCTCTTCGACGAAACCGGTCGACTCAACAGCGTCGGGGTCACGGCCAGCTTCACCATGGAAAAGCGCCGCGCACTGGTCGAGGAACTGGCGCCCTGGCGCAAAAACGCCCTCGATGGTCACCCCTGGGCCGAATGGGCCGAATGGGAGGCGGCGGCGCAAGCGGCCGGCCAGCGAATGCCCGGCGCGACGAGTCGCTGGAACCGCGACCGCGATCTGAGATGGGAGCCGCTGCGCGCCGAGCGGGTCTGCGAGGTCGCCTACGACCATCTCCAGGGCGACCGCTTCCGGCACGGCACCACGTTCCTGCGCTGGCGCCCCGACAAGGCGCCAGCCCAATGCACATACGACCAACTGGATTCCGCTCCGCCATACGAACTGAAGGCCGTCTTCGGCCTCTGAACCCTGTCGGGCTGGCGGCCCTCGGACTGTCGCTACGACCAGCTCGAGACGACGGCCCCGTTCGAGCTAGGGCGATCTTCGGGCGGTGGCGGAAGCCGCGGCTCGATGGCGAGGGTTGGGCCGGTCCAGACCCCCGTCACCGCAAGGCAGCCACATTCTTGCCCAATTCCCATGAGAACGACATTGGGCAAGAGCCGTCGCCTGGCTCCGGCCCGGGAGGCTGTCCAGGCCCTGTGCATCAGCCCCGAGTGACGTGTTTCTGCTCCCGTTCCGCTGTCGTGTGACCACAAACGACGCACGGGAGGCAAAGACGAGATGGGACGGGGCCTCCGCCCTTGCCCAATGTCGCCGTGGTGGGAATTGGGCAACTTCCTGTCTCCGGGGCGTGGTCGGGTTGCTGCCTCGGGTTGCTGCCTCGGGCTGCCGCCACCGGGCCGGGGCCGCCGGCTCTGTCGTGAGCAACTAGCGCATCGCCGCCCACGGGTCGTAGTCGACCTCGAGCGGCTCCTGTGTGGGGCGCTCCGCCTCGGGGACGTGCTCCAGGTTGACGCGGATGCGGTACCAGAGCGTGTAGCGGCCACGCATGCCGTCGACCAGGATGTCGGCCGGCTGGAGCTGGGCGGCCACGGTCGCGTGGCGGGCGCTCCAGCGCTCGAAGCCGGCGAGGGCCTCCTCGCGAGTGGCGGCGCGCGCGATCTCGATGAGCGGCTTGATGGAGACGCGGCGCCCGGTCGAGGAGGGCGACCGCCCCGCGTCCGGCTCAGGCGGTGCGCCGCCATCCGCCACGGGTTTGCGCGCCCGCGACGGCATGACCCGCGGCGGCTCGCCCGGGGCCTTGGCGTAGTGGGGAGGCCATGGGGCGTCGCCCATGCCCTCCCGCTCCTGGCGCGCCGACAACTCCAGCAGGGCGTCGAGCGATCCGACCGCGTCGTCGATCCCCGCCCCCGGATCCCCGATCTCGCGGAACCGGGCCGGCACCGTCGCCAGGGTGAAATCGCCCAGCTCGCACTGCGGCAGCTCGTCCCAGGTCACCGGCGCCGAGACGCGGGCATCGGGCACGGGCCTGACGGAATAGGCCGAGGCGACCGTTCGATCCTTGGCGTTCTGGTTGTAGTCGATGAAGACGCCGTGGCGCTCCTCCTTCCACCATTTGCTCGAGGCGATCGACGGAGCGCGGCGCTCGATCTCCCGCGCCAGCGCGACGGCGGCCCGGCGGACCTGATCGAACGACCAGCGCCGCTCGACACGAACGTTGATGTGGATCCCGCGCGAACCCGACGTCTTGGGCCACCCGACCAGCCCGTGATCGACGAGGACCTCGCGCGCCACCAGGGCCACGCGCCGAATGTCGTCCCAGGGAACGCCCGGCATCGGGTCCAGGTCGACGCGCAGCTCGTCGGGATGGTCGAGGTCGTCGGCCCGGATGGCATGCGGGTTGAGGTCGATGCAGCCCAGGTTGACGACCCAGACGAGGCCGGCGGCGTCGTCGAGAACGACCTCGTCGGCAGTTCGTCCCGACGGGAACGACAGCTCGACCGTTCGCAGCCACTCGGGGCGCGACTCGGGGGCGCGCTTCTGGAAGAAGTACTCGCCCTCGGCGCCGTTGACGTAGCGCTTCATGGCCATCGGCCGAGCGCCTGCGCCACGCAGAGCGCCGTCGGCCACGGCCAGGTAGTAGCTCACGAGGTCGCGCTTGGTGTAGCCCGGGCCGGCGAAGAAGACCTTGTCCGGGTTCGAAACGCTGACCTTCCTGCCGGCGACTTCGAGTATCTCGCTCTTGTCTGGCATGGCCGAACGATACCGCCTGCGCGCCCGCCGGCCCATGGGCTCCCGCCTCCCGCGACCTCCTAGGCCCACCGACCGGGACGATAGGACCTAGGCGCTACCCCGACTCGGGCACCCGTGTGTCGGCTTTGCGCGAAGGGATCCGGGGGCGATGATCGGCCGGTGAGCGCCCGCCCCGCCCACGCGATCAAAGCCCGTGCCCCGGGGCCCCCTGCCCGACGTAAGGCAGCGACCTCGATGACCGCTCCAGTCGATCTCCCTCAGGGCGAGAGAAGAAACACCGATTCCTCTATCGACCACATGCCCAGGGGATGACGCTGCGATGAGACTGATCGTTCTGGCCGCAGGAGGGGGCAGCCGTCTGCGCCCCCTGACCGATGAGTGCCCGAAGGCGTTGGTGCCGTTCCTGGGTCGACCGCTGCTGGACTGGACATTGACCGCGGCCCGGGCCAACGGCCTCAACGACATCGTCCTCATCGGCGGCCACAAACCCGCCGGACTGGACAACTACGGCGCGCGGGTCCTACACAACCCCGACTGGGCCGCGACCAGCATGGTGAGCTCGCTGATGATCGCCGAAGAGTGGTTTGGCGACGAGTTCGTGATGAGCTATGGCAACATCGCATACCGGCCGGAGGTGCTCCGAGCTCTCATCGCCTCGCCGGCCGAGATAGGCGTCGTCGTGGACATGGATTGGTTGCCCTACTGGGAGCGCCGCTTCGACGACCCGCTCTGGGATGCCGAGAGTCTCCGCATGTCACCCGACGGAACGATCCGCTCCATCGGGCAGACGGTGAATCGCATCGAGGACGTCCAGGCCCAGTACATCGGCCTAGCGCTGTTCCGCGGTCGTGGCGTGAAGGCCCTTCGCCGCGCCTGGGTGCGGGCCAAGACCGACGCCGCCTACCGGCGGCCGATCCTGGGCCATCGTGCGGCCATGGTCAAGCTGGCGATGACCGACGTCCTGGACGAACTGACCACGGGCGACGTACCCGTCAAGGCGGTCCAGATCAATGGTGGCTGGGTCGAGATCGACACTCCCAAGGATCTCGCGGTGGGCGAGGAGCGCTGGACTGCCGGCGCAGGGACCCCGGTCACGGCGCCGGCGGTGGGCGACCCCGAGGGGGGCCCCGCAGCGGGCGCTTCCCCGAGCGCTCCGGCCGTCGCACCCGCGGTGGGCGGGCTCGCCGGCGGCAGCAGCTACTTCACGACCGGGCAACCCACCTTCCACCCGCGCCGCCGGTGGTGATCTGGATCGTCGGCTATATATCAACGCCCAGTCTCGGGCCGGCGGCGGCTAGTTCGCGGGGATGCTTCGCTCCATCAGCTCTGCCAGCGTTTCCAGCTCCGCCCGCGAGAACGACTCCACGAAGTAGCGTTTGACAGCGGTCAGGTGCCCCGGCCGCGCTTCGTCCAGGCGCACTCGGCCGCGGTCGGTGAGGACCGCATAGGAACCCCTGGCATCGACGTCGCATTTGGCGCGGGCGACGAGCCCGTCGGCCACCAGCCGGTCGACAAGGCGAGTGATCCCGGCCCGACTCAACAAAACTCTGTTCGCCAACTCATTCATCCGAAGACGGTGGCCGTCGGCGACGGCGAGCTGGAACAGGACGTCGAACTCGGCGAGTGGCAGGTCGTTGTGCGCCAGCAGGTCGGCCTCGAGGATCCGCGCGACCCTGGCGTGCCTCGAAAGGAATGCCCGCCAGGCGCGGCGCTCGAGGTCATCGAGCTCCGATCCCGGGTCCATTGGCGCAGTCGCCCCAGGGGAGTTGCCGTCGAGTCCCGCGGGGGCGGCCTGAAGCTGGTTGAGATTGGCCACTTGCAAATCCTTGCTCATGCAACTACTATACCACTTAGTTGCTTGGTGAACGATCCGAGATGGGTCCACGACCACGCATTCAAGACCGTGAGGAATGAAGATGAGTACCTGGACCCTGGACCCGGCCCATTCGCAGATCGAGTTTGCCGTCAAGCACATGATGGTTACGACCGTCCGAGGGCAGTTCCGCAAGTTCACCGTCGATGTCGATTTCGACGAGGAGCACCCCGAGCGATCGTCCGTTGCCGCGCATATTGACGCATCCAGCATCGATACGGGCATGGAGGCTCGCGACGCGCACCTCCGAAGTGCCGATTTCTTCGATGCCGAGAAGTTCTCGGAACTGACGTTCCGCAGTACGGGAGTCACCACGTCCGGCGACGGCTACAAGATCGACGGCGACCTGACGATCCGCGGGGAAACCCGCCACGTGGTCCTCGACGCCGAGATCGGCGGAGTGGTCCCGAATCTGCAGGGCGGCCGGCGTGCGGGCTTCAGCGCCACGACGAAGATCAGTCGCAAGGCCTGGGGCTTGACCTGGAACCAGATCCTGGAGACAGGCGGCCTGGCCGTCGGCGACGACATCAAGATCTCGATCGAGCTGGCCGTGTTGCAGGCCGAGGCCGCTGCCGAGAAGGCCACGACCGTCGTAGCCTGATCCGCCAGCGGGAACCCGCAGGACCAAGCAGAACGGCCGCCGGAGATCCGGCGGCCGTTCGATTCTGCGAGGGGTGGTGCGGTGGACTCGCTACTCCTCCGTCGGCATGTGCAGGTACATGCTCTGGATGCCGATCCGGCCGGGGCCGGTGAAGCGGTTGAAGACCAGGTTGCCCGACCCGCCCAGGATGCCCATGCGCAGGCCGACCACCTGGACCGTCATGCCCACCTGGGGATCCTTGTAGACCCAACCGCCCGGCTCGACGTCGAAGATTTCGCCGGGACCCAGGACCTTCTCGAAGACGTTGCCGTAGCCGTGGAGCCAGAGAGTTCCTCCGCCCGGGCCGCCGGTGAAGGTGTCGATGAAGATGCCGGTCCCGCCGAAGAGCATGTTGGCCACGCCCTTCAGCCTGCGGAAGCTGTAGTCGATGTTGGCGGTGGCCGCCAGGAACTGATGCTCGCGCACCTCGATCGTCTGACCCTGCGCCAGCGGCAGATGGAAGACGTGGCCGACCCCATCACGGCTGAAGGCGATCTGCCCGGCGCCCTTGCACTCGGTCATGAAGATCGCCATGCCGGCGATGGCGCGTTTGAAGGCGCCCTTCATCGGGTGGATCCCGATCTCGAGCGAAGGCGTCTTCCAGAGGACGATGTGGTGCTCGAAATAGACCGACATCGAGCCGTCCAGCTCCATGGTGAGCGCCGGAACCAACTCGCCGTCGGTGCGGAACTGAACGCCCGGCCCCTGCCCTTCGTCGATCACGGTCGGCAGCAGCTTGGGGAGATACTCGTTGTGCATCGGTCCCTCCAGGGTCCCACGCTCCAAAGCGGCGCGGCGCCCACACTTTAGGACAGTGCGGGCGCCGTGGATACCTCATGTCTGCCACAGCCGGTTTGTCTCGCGTCATGATGTTGTCCGACCGCCGGAGACTCCGGATTCGCGGCCGGCCGGGAAGCCACTCGAGCGAGGGAGGAAGCCATGACGACTCCAACAACCACGACCGCCACCGGCGGCGCCCGCCCGTCGCGCTTCAGTCGTTTCATGGTTCGCTGGCTGGCGTCGCCGTTTGGCGCTCTCTCCGGCGGAGTAGTGCTGGTTCGCTACGTCGGCCGCAAGTCGGGATTGGCGCGACAGCTTCCGGTCAACTGCGAACCGTTTGAGAATGGGTATCTGATCCGCGTCGGCCGGCCTGAGCAGAAGACGTGGTGGAGGAACTTCACCTCGCCCTGGCCGCTCGAGATAGTCCGTCACGGCCGGCGTATCCGCGGTTCCGCGGTTGTCGTGTCCGGAGCGACGGGCAACGGGCAGCGCATCGCCGCCGACTACTTCACCCGCCACCACGGCGCCGCGCGCCGGGCCGGCCTTCCCAGGATGCACAAAGGCGAACTGCCCAGCCCCGAGACACTACAGGCCGCGGCGGCCACTCTCTCCTTCGTGGTCGTAACGCCGGAGAGCTGACGCCACCCTCGCCATCCAGTCGGAGATGAACGAGGGCGGCGTCGTGTTCGGTGCGGGTGGGCTCTCCGGGCTACCCGGCTACTTGGCCGGTGGCGTTGGGCCGCTGGACAGCTGGGCAGCCGGGGTGCTGCCGGCCTTCAGAGCGGCGAGACGGGCATCGACTTCGACGGCATCCTCGTCGCCCTGGAGCGACGCGAACTGCTCGTCGACCGAGCTGGCGTTGACCTCCGCCATGCCCTGGGCCATCGCCTCCTGGTGGCGGACCTTCTCCTCGTACTGGCTCAGCTCGCTCGTCGGGTCCATGACCGAGACGTTCTTGAGGGTGGTCTGGACCTGGGTCTGGGCCTTGGCCATCTTGGCCCGGGCGACCAGATCGTCGCGCTTCTGAACCAGCTCATCGCGCCGCATGGCCATCTTGTTGAGGCCGTCCTTGAGCTGGTCGACCAGCGCGGACTGCTGAGCGATCTGGGTGTCGAAGGTCTTGCCCTGGTTCTCGAAGCTGATCTGGCGGCCGAGCGCGAGCTTGGCCAGGCTGTCGAACTTGTCGGCATCCGAAGTGTTTCCGGCGGCTCGCAGCTCGTCGGCCTTCTTGGACGCGGCGGCGGCCTTGTTGCCCCAATCGAGGGCGGCGTCGTGCGCTTCCTGGGCGTCCTGCTGGACCATGCGCAGGTTGCCGATGGTCTGAGCGACGGCGTCTTCGGCGTCGCTCATGTTGTTGGTGAAGTCCCGAACCAGCTGGTCGAGCATCTTCTCCGGATCTTCGGCGCCGTCGATGAGCGAATTGATGTTCGCCCGCAGCAGTGAGCCGATACGCCCGAGGATCGTCGTCTGAGCCATCGAATCGATCTCCTTCTATGTCTTGTCTAGCGTCATGACTTCCTGAAGTCTCCCAAGGTTCGACCGAGCGCTCCGAGCTACCAGCCCCCGCCGCCGCCGTGGCCACCGCCACCACCGCCGAAGCTGCCTCCGCCGCCGTGGCCGCCGCCGAATCCGCCTCCGAATCCGCCGAAGCCCCCGCCGCCGCCGAGCCCACCGCCGCCGCCGGTCCAGCCACCGCCCGAGCCCCACGGTGTCCCGCCGAAGCCGCCGCCACGCCTGACGCCGCCGCTCAGCATGGCGCCGATGATGCCGCCGATGATGGCCCCGCCGATCCCGGTTCCGCCACCGCCGTATCCGCCGCCCATCCCGCCGCCGGGCGGCTGACCGCCCCGCTCGTAGTCGACGAAGTTGCCGCTGGCCAGCGTGTAGGCCGAGTTGGCCAGGTTTGTCGCCACGTTGGCCTCGTTCGCGGCCGTGGCCGGGTCGGTGGCCGCGAGCGCGTCCGCCTGGCCCATGTGCCGCTGCGCCTCGGCCAGCCTGGCTCTGGCGCTGGCGCCGACGCCGTTGCTCCGGGCGCCGATGAACGCCTGCGCCTGGTCGACGCTGGCCGCCGCCGAGGCACGCGCCGTTTGGAAGGCGGCCTGGTTGCGGGCCTGTTGCGACGACGCGTCGCGGATGTCGGTCAGAACCTGGTCGGCGGAAGCATGCGCCGCCTGGACCGCCTTGAGCGCCGCGATCGGGTCCGGCGTGGCCGCGTTCGGTCCAGTTCCGGCGCTCTTGAGCTGCGCCTCCGCCCTGGCGAGGTTTGCGGCCGTGCTGTCGCTCCGCAGGCCCGCAGCGCTGGCCTGAACCGCCGCCCTGGCCGCCGCGACGTCGGCCATCGCCGCCGCCCACTCGTCCTTGATCTGGCCGCGGGCTTGATCCATTGCCGCGGCGAGTTGAACCACGGCATCCAGGAGCCCGTTGGCCTGAGCCACTGCCTCCTGGGCGGCGCGGGCCGCGTGGGCGGCCGCCGGCTTGTCGGGCGGTGTCGCCGCCAGGGCCGCCTTTCCGGCCGCGACCTGGGTCTCGGCGAAGTGGCCCCGTTTGTCGGCTTCCTCCGCGTTGCCCTTGACCGACGCCCAGCTGGACGGCTGGTAGGCGGAGAGCGCCTTTGTCGCGGCCTGGACCTCGGGCAGTCGCGCCTTAAGCGCGTCGATGGCTTTTGGGAGTGCGGCCAGGGCATCGGGCGCCGTCTTCTCGAGGTCGCGCAGCGCCGTCAGCCGCTTGGCCTGCTCGTCGACGCCGGCCAGCGCCGCCTGGCAGTGGGCGATGATGTCGCCGTACATCTTCTGCTTGGTCGGCAGGTCCTCAGGCGTCGAATCGTCGAGCTGGTGGCGGATCGCGAAGGCCTGCTTGAGCTCATCCTGGGCGGCGGTCACGGCGTCCTGGTAGGGCTTGACGTCGCTGTCGTCGAACTCGGCCTGGGCGAAACCTACCTCCTGAACCGCGTCTCGGAGGGAGTTGTCGGTGTCGACCAGCATCTTGTTGGCCTGGCGGGCCAGGTCTCCGGTCTGCTTGTCACGTTCCTCGGCGCTGAGACGCGATCGACGCCACGAACCGAACCACAAGGCCAGCAGAACGAGCCCGCCGCCGATCACGATGATCGCGATCAGGGTCCAGAGAACGGTCGACAGGCCGGACGTGTCGACCGAATTAGTGTTCCCGCCCGCGGGTTGGCCGCCCGCGGGTTGGCTGCCAGCCCCGGCGACGGTCGGTTTCGTCACAGGGTTCCTGGCCGCGTCGATCTGCTGCCCCAACGCCGTCACGAAGTCGACGATGCCGTTCGCGTAGTAGCCGGACCCGAAGGGCGGTTCCATCCTCGAGCTCAGCAGGTCGTCGATCGTGGACCCAGGCAGGCCCGTTGCCTGAACCTCCCACCAGCCGTAGCGGTGGTCGCCGACGGCGATGAGCAGGACCATGTCGTTGCCGCCGAAGCCGTTGCCCTCGAAGGTCTGCTGGGCGGCGGCCGGCGCGGTGGTGCTGCCGGTGGTCTGGACCAGGACGACCCACAGCTGGACGTTCTCGTTGGTGAGCAGGCCGTCCAGTGCCGTCTGCACGTCCGCTTTGCCGGAACCGAGCACTCCGGTCTGGTCGGTGATCTGGCTTGTCAGCTTGATCGTGGACGCGGCCGACGCCGGCGGCGCCAGCAGCACGAACAAGCCCGCAGCCAGCAGAAATGGCCGAATAGACCGGTAGACGCGATCGACGATCCTCATCCGCACATCCTACTCATGCGAGCGGCCCGGGTGTACCCATCGCGCGAAGAAGCACGAGCCATTCTCGGGCTCGCCGCCGCCCCCTCGCGCGAGGTCCGGTTCGATGCGGCCCACCGGTCGTGATACGATCCCGGTCGCGCCNNCCGAGTGTCGGCTCCAGCCTTCCCCATGACCGCATGGCGCAAGACCGCCTTCCGGTAGACTGGGCGCCGGCCGCAACTGACGGCCCGCGAATTCGCATCGTTGGGAATGGCGAGCGACGACAGTTGACGCAACCTCCGGATCCATCTTGGCGTGCTCGTTGGCAGCGTGTCAGACGCGTTGTTGCCTCGCGGCTCGAGCCGATCCCCGTGACAAAAGACCAGACCAAGGCCACGAGTCGCACGCGATCACCATCCCTGGCGGCGCTGCTTTCCTTCTTGTGGCCCGGCCTTGGACAGCTGTATCTGCGCAATCGACGCCTTGCGGCGGTCTTTGCCGTGCCGTCCGTGCTGGTGATCGTTCTGCTGGCCTACGGCCTGCGCCGGGGGCCCATCGTCTTTGCCGTCGAACTCTTCGCGGAGCGGAACGTGGGCCTGGCCGCGGTCGCGATCGTGATCGCGTTTGGAGCCTGGCGGCTCCTCTCCGTCATCCATGCCTTCCTGGGCGCGAACCGGAGTTCCGCGCGCAAGGTCGTCGATCGGGCCGTTCTCCTGGCGCTCGCCGCCGTAATCGTCGTGACCCACCTCGGCGGCGGGTACTACCTGCTCGCCGTCTCCGATGCCGGGGCTGAGGTCTTCGACACCGCCAACAGCCAGCTGCTCCCGTGGGCTACTCCATCGCCGAGCCCGGTGCCCGGCGCGATCGCCCGAACGCCGGCCCCCGACTGGACACCGGCGCCAACCGCGACCCCGGCGGGCGACGGTCGTGTCACGATCCTGTTCACCGGGGCGAGCAGCGGCAACAGCGCCAACCTCTACGACACGATCATGGTCGTGAGCTACAACCCGAAGACCAACTCGATCCAGATGGTCAGCGTGCCTCGCGACAGCGCCAGCTTCCCCTTCTACTGGGGCGGCGTCGATGACCCCGGCGACAAGATCAACGCTTTGCCGACCTACGTCCAGACCGGCCACATCAAGTCCCCCGACGCTCCCTACTGGACGCTCATCAAAGAGGTTCAGTACCTCGTGGGGATCCCCATCGACTACTCGGCCATCATGTACATCTCCGGGTTCGTGGCCATGATCAACAAGCTGGGCGGGATCGACATCGTGAGCCCCAAGGTGCTGAACGACCCGACGTACGACTGGCTCGACGGCAGCCCCTATGGCTTCTCCCTCTCCGCCGGACCGCATCACCTCGACGGCAGGACCGCCCTGGCCTACGTGAGGACGCGCCACGGCTACGAGGACGGCGACTGGGCGAGGTCGTCGCGCCAGCAG
This sequence comes from Chloroflexota bacterium, assembly GCA_003157875.1. Taxonomy (GTDB): domain Bacteria; phylum Chloroflexota; class Limnocylindria; order Limnocylindrales; family CSP1-4; genus Fen-1039. The sequence goes on along the minus strand of PMKV01000172.1, from coordinate 27,922 downwards.
CAGGTCCTGATCGCCCTCCTGCACAAGATGGCCTCGCCGAGTCAGATCCTGAAGATCCCGAGTCTGATCAAGCTCCTGGGACAGAGCGTGGTCACGGACTTTCCGGCGGACCGGCTGGCCGACTACATCTCGATGGGCTTGAACGTCCCCAGCGACAACATCACCCAGGTCGTTCTTGGGCCGCCGTACACGGTCACCGGAACCAGCGCGACGAACTCGGCCAACTGCCTGCTCAACGACAAGGTCGCCGCGCTCTCGGTCCAGCTATTCGGTGCGGACAGCCTCTGGTATGAGCGCCCGGCGCCCGCCAACACCTGTCCGTAGCTGATCTCGCTGCCTGCCGCGCTGCCGGCTGCTCTGCGGCGGGCGCGCGCCCTCACCGCGCCCGCGGAGTGACCGCCAGAACGAGCAGCGCGGCGGCGGCGAGGCACATGACGATCGGCCAGGCGCCGGCTACGCCTACGATGTCGGCCGCGAGGCCCAGGGCGGAGGGCGCGAGGAGGGTCGCAAAGCCGGAGGCCACTGTGGCCCAGGCGGCCGCCTTGAGTCGGGCGTTCGGGGAAGTCTGGAGGGCGACGCTCAGGCCAACCGGCCACAGCCCGGCCGTGCCGAGGCCGCCGACGAATAGCCCGATCGCGGAGAGGGCGGGCATCGTCGAGACCCACATCAGGCTTGCCCCGGCGATCGCGCCGCACAGCCCGACGGCGAGCAATCTGCGAGGGGCCCGGTTGGCGCCGAGCCCGCGACCGATGGCCGCGCGGCCGACGAACATGCCGGCCACGAAGAGGCTGGCCAGCAGCGTCGACTCGGCGCTCGAAACGCCGGTCCGGCTGGCGATGATGGTCGAACTCCAGTACACGAACGAGAACTCGATCGAGACTCCCAGGAGCAACAAGAGCCAGGCGAACCGGTAGGCCCCGGGAAGGGGAGTGGTTGGGCTTCGGACCGACGTTTGCGCCGCCGGCTCGCGCGTTCGGACGGCGGTCAGGGCCAGGTAGCCCGCGATAGGGACGAGCAGCGCCACTCGCCATGCATGCAGACCCGAAGTCGCAAGGCCGATCGCCACAGGTGCTGAAGCGGCCGCGATCATGGCGACGGCGTTGCCCTGGGCGAGCAGCTTGCGGGTCTCGGGCCCGCCGGCGCGCCCCAACCGGTAGTTGACGTCGATGCCGAGCGTCCCCCCGCCGAACCCGATCAGCAGCGCCCCGGCGAGCGAGACCGGCAGGCTCGGCGCCAGGATAACCAGGCCGATGGCGAAGATCAGGTCGGCGGCCGCCAGGTCCGGCAGCCAGCGCGAACCGATCCACCTGTTCAGGCGGCTTGCGCTCAGAGCGGCAGCGAGCACTCCAATCGCCACAGCCGAGGAGTGCAACCCCGCCTCGAAGTCGGTCAGGCGCAGGTCGGCCCGTAGGTACGGCACCGCGTTCCCGAGGCCGTAGAGAACGTAGCCCCAGATAGCCAGGTAGCAGAAGAGGATCCAGGTCGAGCGAGTCGGCAGCCTGACGGCGGCGTCAGTTTCGGGGCGCGCCGCGACGGCGGCGACTTCGCCTGTCGCTGCCTCGTCGCTCCCGCGACCGCTCGTGCTCAGCGGCTGGACCTCCTGACGGTGCCCTTGCCTGTTCTCCTGAAGTCTAGCCACCCAGCGCCGGACCGCCCTCCAAGCGCCGGGCGTACGATAGATTCGGGGTTCCGGGACGTTCGGCAGGGGGCGAGCCCGGCCGGGGCTCGTAGGATCGACCCATGTACAGTCGGCGCAAGATATCGGCTTTCACTGCGGGCGCTGGAGGAATCGTCCTCGCGACCGCCTTCGCGGCCTGCTCGATCTTCGGCGGGGCCGGCGTCGGCCCCTCAGGAAGCGGCGCAAGCGCGACACCGTCGGTCGGCGGAGGCCTGCCGGCCTGGCTGGCTTCGGCCCTCGGGCTGCCCGACGCGTCGGCCTCAGCCGGCTCGAGCGGCGCTTCCACGTGGCCGGGATCGAGCGGCATCGCGGATGCCTCCACCGGGCCGGGCGGGACCGCCGGACCCGGGACGGCGGCCACTCCTGGGATCGGCGCCACCGCCGCGCCGACCGCGACCGCACTCCCGCCGGCTCCAACGCCCGCCCCCACGCCTCCGCCGGCCCCGGCCGCCCCGTGCTATGTCTTCCCGTCCTCGAACGTGTGGAATCGTCCCGTGAACGGGCTCGCGGTGGCCTCCAACTCGGCCGCGATGATCAGCGCCATCGGCGCGGGCTCCCCGCTCCATCCCGACTTCGACGCGGTAGGCGACGGCATCCCGTTCAACATCGTGACCACGAGCACGCCTGGCTACACCGTCGGCTTCGACTATGCCGACGAGTCGGATCCGGGTCCCTATCCGATCCCGTCCAACCCGAGGATCGAGTCGGGCTCGGATCGCCACCTGCTCTCGCTCGACCTCGGTCAGTGCAAGCTGTGGGAGCTATACGACGCACAGGGGTCGGGCTCGAGCTGGACCGCCGGGTCGGGCGCCTTCTTCGATCTGCATTCCAACGCCCTGCGGCCCGAGGGTTGGACGAGCGCCGATGCCGCCGGGCTGCCCATCTTCCCCGGCCTGGTCCGGTATGCCGAGATGCTGACCGGCTCGATCGACCACGCCCTCCGCTTCACCGCCCCTCACACCTGCGGCTACATCTACCCGGCCCGCCACCTGACCGCGCCGCCGTGCTCGAACCTGCCGCCGATGGGTCTGCGCGTCCGGCTGAAGGCCTCGGTCGACATCTCAGGGTTTGGGCCTCACGCTCAGATCGTGCTCACGACCCTGAAGAAGTACGGCATGATCCTGGCCGACAACGGGTCGCCGTGGTACGTCAGCGGCTCCCCGGATTCGCGCTGGGACGACGACGAGTTCCACAAGTTCAACACCCTGACCGGGAACGATTTCGAGGTCGTCGACACCGGCGGCCTGCGGAACGGCTGAGCCCGGCCGGCCGACAGGCCCAGGACCCTGGGGAGCCCGCGAAACCGGCGCCGGTGCGCCGACGCGCCACCGGTACTTACGTGGGGTGGTTCGCGGACGGGGTCGCGGTAACCTCCCGGCACGTACATCAACGGGCTGGCCCGGCCCGTTTCCGCCTTCATGGAGGCCGCGTGCTGGTCCCGTTCGTCGGGTACTCCCTGGGTCGCCGTCTGGTCGGCTACGTCGAATGCGACGGCGGCCGCCTGACCGACATGCTGAATCGGACCGAATCGATCGTGCTCCGCGAGGCCTTCGTCGAGAGCTTCGAGGACGACACGGTCGTGAACCTCGGCGACGGTGAGGTCGAGCGTTCCAGCCTCTACGCGGTCGAGGCCAGCGGCGGAAGCAGCGAGGCAACGCGGCGACTGAACACCACCAGCCATCGCCTTCGGGTTCAGCTTGGACCGTACAGTGCCCTCGGCCAGTTGCACGCCCAGCCGGGCCAGATGCCGCTCCCGTATCTTCACGCGGGCGGTCCGATGATCCCGCTTTCGGACGCCACGATCAGCTTCGCCGGCCGCGGCACGCTCCAGCTTCGCGACGTGGGCACGCTCATCGTCAACCGCGACAAGCTGGACTGGGTCCGGGCCAACGATGACGAAGCCTCCGCTTTTCCCGGCGTGCCGGTCCTGACCGACCGGGCCTGACTACATCGGAGGGGCACACCATGAGCAGACTCACAGTCGCCCTGATCCAGCTGGCCGCCGACTCGGACGTGGCCGCCAACCTGGACCGGGCGGCGGAGCTGGTCCACAAGGCCGGCGACAGCAAGCCCGGCCTCATCGCCCTGCCGGAGATGTTCCAGTACCGCGGCCCGCTGGCCGGCTTCCGCGAATCGGCCTCGACCCTGCCCGGCCCCGCGACCGAACCGTTCGCCGAGCTCGCCCGATCGCTCAACACGTGGATCCTGTTGGGCAGCCTTGCAGAACGCTCGACGGACCCGCTGCGGCCGTTCAACACTTCCGTCCTGCTCGACCCGGCGGGTCAGATCTCGGCCGTCTATCGCAAGCGGCACCTCTTCGACGCGACCATCGACGACGGCCCGTCGGACCGCGAGTCGGCCCGGATCACTCCCGGCGACTCGAGCGTAGTGGCGGTGCTGGAAGGCGTCGCCCAGGAAGTCGACGTTCGCCTGGGCCTGAGCATCTGCTTCGACCTTCGGTTCCCGGAGCTGTATCGCGAGCTGACGGCTGCCGGGGCAGTGGTGCTGGCGGTGCCGGCCAACTTCACCGAGGCCACGGGCCGCGATCACTGGGAAGTCCTGCTGCGCGCCCGGGCCATCGAAAACGGGGCCTTCGTCATCGCCCCGGCTCAGTGCGGGACCGGCGCCGGGGTGCTGACCCACGGCCGCAGCATGATCGTCGACCCGTGGGGGATCGTCCTCGCGCAGGCCCCCGACGGGCCCGGCGTGGTAGTCGCGGACATCGACCTGGAGCGCGTAGTCGCCGTCAGGCGCCAGCTGCCGACTCAGCCCGCGCGCTGATTTCGGGGGCCGGCCGGGCAACGTACGCCTCCGCGCGTATAGTCAGACCGATCAAACCCGCGAGACACGACAGTGACGGCCACGACCGCAAACGTATCCAACCGCCGCCTCTCCTGGCTGGCCGTTCCCCGGCCGGTGCTCCTGGTTGCCGGCCTCATGGTCGTCGGGCTGCTGGCAGTGTCGGGCGCCTACGGCTTCCACGGCGACGAGATGTATTTCGTGGTGGCCGGCCAGCACCCCGCCTTCGGCTACGTCGACCAGCCACCGCTTACCCCGCTCCTCTCCGCCGCGTCGGTGGCCTTCTTCGGGGTCTCGCCTACGGCCGTGCGGTTGCTGCCCGCCCTCGAGATGGGGCTCATCGTGATCCTGATCGCGCTCATGGCACGCGACCTGGGCGGATCGCAACGGGCGCAGATCCTGGCGGCGATCACGGCCGCCCTCTCGGGCTATCTGGGGGCCGGCCATCTCGACACCACGACCGATCCCGACCTGCTCGCATGGGCGATCGTGCTGTGGTTGCTGGTGAAGCTGCTCGCCGGCGCCGACCGACGCCTCTGGCTGGCGGTGGGCCTGGTTACCGGGATCGGCCTCGAGAACAAGGACACGCTCCTGTTCCTGGGCGCCGGCCTGGCGGTGGGGCTCGTCCTCGCCCGGCGCTGGGACGTCGTGCGCTCTCCGTGGGCCTGGGCGGCGATCGGGATCGCGCTCCTGCTCTGGGCTCCAAACCTCGCCTGGCAGGCGGCCAATGGCTGGCCGCAGCTCACGATGGCCCAGGCCATCTCCCAGTACGCCTCCGACAACCGAGGCCAGATCGTGCCGCTGCTCTGGCTCTTCACGGGCCCACTCCTCTTCCCGGTCAGCCTCGCGGGTCTGATCTGGGTTCTGAGGGCGAAGGCAGCGGCTCCGTGGCGGGCGATCGGGATCGCTGCCTTGGTCGCACTCGCCCTCGTCGTGATCAGCGGCGGCAAGGCCTACTACGTGATCGGCTCCGCGCCAATGTTCATTGCGGCCGGCGCGATCCTCCTGGACCGCTGGCTGGCCCGAGGCCACTTCCGCCTCAAGGCCGGGAGCTTCACGACGGCCGCCGTGCTCTCCGGTGCCCTCATCGCCTACCTGACCCTGCCGATCCTGCCGTTGGCCACGTATGCCGCGTCGTCGCTTCCCGCCACGGTCCCCGACACGGCGAACGAGATCGGCTGGCCGCAGTTCGTGGCGACCGTGGAGAACGTGGTGGCGGCACTGCCGGCGGACCAGCGCGCCCACGCGGTGATCCTGACCAACGACTACAGCGAGGCGAGCCCGCTCGAATTGCTCGGCACCGGGCTGCCGCCGATCTACTCGGGCCACAACTCGTTCTGGGATTGGGGACCACCGCCGGCCGACCGCACAGTCGTGGTGCACGTGGGTGACTGGAGGCCGGCCGATTGGAGCCAGTTCTTCGTCGGCTGTCACGTCGTCGCGCACATCGACAACGGGCTCGGCATCAACAACGGCGAGCAGGGGACGGCCGTCTCGGTGTGCACCGGCCTGCGCGCACCCTGGAGCACGCTCTGGCCGAGCCTCCGGACTATCTCCTGACGAGAGGGATCGGCCGGATGACGGCGATCAGGCTGCGCCCGACCTGCGGTGGAGCGGTATGTCGTCTTCCGCGTCAATACCGGGGCTGTTGGCCGAATCAACGCTATCGAGCGACGACTGGTCGAGAATCGTGACCAGCTGCTCGCGATTGATCATGGCGAACGGGAAGCGGGCGATCATCGCGGAGTCGTTGAGCCAGCGGACGTTTACGTCGGTGATGGGCAGGAAGTGTGGATCCGGCGTCTCCAGGAACTGGGTGATCGATCCGTACTTGTGTACGTAGATGCTGCCCAGCAGGCTGTATCCGGGCGTGACGATCGAAGCCTTGCGCTTCTGCTTCTCGACCACCGGCGCGCCCGGCCGGTTCTGCGCAACGGGCGACCGTTCGGCGACCAGGATGATCTGATTCACTCGAACCCAGAGCGTGCCTTTGCGCTGGTCCGGGTCGGGGGCGTTGGCCAGGCCCAGATGGACATGCCACGCGTCGCGGACCTGGATGAAGCCGGTCTGCATGTTGAGCCAGTCCGAGAGCCTTTCGAACTGGCCGGTGTGGATCTGGCCGGAGATCTGGAAGCCGTTGCCGAAGACCTCAACATCAATGGCCAGGCCCTCCGGTTCCTGGTCCCGGCCGAGCCAGTCGCTGGAGTCCTGAGCGCTCGGCGCGCCGAGCGTTCCCCAGATCGGATCGAACCCGGGCGGAGTGTTGAATTCGCCGGAACGCGGGCCGTTCGGGTCGCCCAGGCGGATCAGCGGCGTACCGCCGATGAGGTTGTCGGGGCCGAATCCCAGATCGGTGTCGCGCTCAGGCGCGTCGCTCTGGCGAAGGCCTCCGAGGAACCCGGGTCGTCCAGACATTGCCGTCTTTGCGTAACCTCAATGAGGTGCTTCCGAAGGCACCTACCGGAGTAATCGGACGATTGCCCGAAACTTGAATCCGCGGCGCCGTTGAACGGCGGGCCGTTCCGCTGCGCAGGCACATTCTGGGCTCGGTAGCGGCGCCGGCCTATTACCCACGAGAGCCCGTGCAGGATACGTGCCCGTTCCTAGTTCGTCTGGATGACGCCCTCTGCCGGCGGTGTGGGCCGGCAACCCGGTTCGAGGCGCGCCTCAGCCCTCGTCGCCGGGTGGCTCTCCCGGGAGCGCCAACGTGAAGGCAGCCCCGAAACCCTCCCCGGACCGTTCGAGCCACAGGTCGCCGCCCATCGTGCGCATGAGCTGCCGCGAGACATACAGGCCCAGGCCGGTGCCGTCGCCGCTCCCTTGAGCCGCGCCACGCGTGAAGCGGGTGAAGAGTCGCTCCCGGTCGGCGTCCGGTACCCCCGGCCCATGATCGACGATCGTGACGAGGACCTGGTTGGGGGCGTCGTCCGCGCCGACCTCGACTTCGACCTTGCCCTCGCGGCCACCGTACTTGACCGCGTTGTCGAGGAGCGCCCACAGAACCTGGTCGATCTGGTCCGGGTCCCCCACGGCCAGCCAGCCGGGCGCCGCGTCGTGCAGTTTGAAAGTCACGCCGTCCGCGTTGAGCGCCTCCCAGGCGCGGCGGACTCGCGGACCCATGGCCACGACCTCGGCTTCGGGCCGCAGCACGCCGGCCTCGAGCCGGGTCACCGTCAGCAGCTGGCGGACGAGCCGGGTCAGGCGATCGGCCTGCTCGGCGACGATCGCCAGGCGATGATCCGCCACGGCCTCGTCCGAGGCGGCTCGGAGTTGTTCGACGTAAGCCCGAATGCTTGTCAGGGGCGTCTGGAGATTGTGGCTGACGCCGCGCAGGAACTCGTCCTTGGTTGCGTCGAGTTCGAGCAGCCGGGCGTTCTGGCTCTCGATCTGGCCGAACAGCTCGGCGTTGCGCAGGGCCACGCCGACCTCGCTGGCGAAGAGATCGAGCAGATCCTGATCGGCACGCTCCCAGGCCCGGGTCGCGGGCAGATGGCCGGTCAAGAGGCCGAGCGTCTCGCCGCCGGCACGGACGTCGGCGCGCACCGGCCGCGGGTCGCCCGGGATGGTTTCCTCCATGGGGACGGTTGCCGGATCGGGGAAGGCGATATCGCAGTCGATCAGGCCGTAGATGGCGCAGGCGTCCGATGCGGCTCGAGCGGTGAGGGCGGCGACGCCGGCGTTCGGGTCGTAGCCGGCGATCGCTCGCAGAAGCGCGCCCAGCTCGCCGTTGCGTCGGGCCGCCTCGGCGGCGATTCGGTTGTGGCTCTCGGCGAGCCGCGCCAGCTCGTCGTCGCCGGAGATGTGGATAGGCGGGCTCGATTCTCCGGCCGCTACTCGCTCCACTGCGGCGGTGATACGGCGCAGAGGGGCAGTCAATCCGGCGACGGCGACGGCCGCGGCCAGCAGCCCAAAGAAGGCTGCCCCCACGACGGCGGCGATCAGCAGCGAGCCCATGACCCTGGCGTCGGAGTAGAGCCCGGCCGCCATCACGATGGCACCGAAGATGGCGATCGGCAGGACGGCCGCGACGATCAGCCCGGCCGTGAGCAGTACGCGGAAGGAGAGCCCGCCGCCGGTGGCCTGGGGGGTTCGGCGGTCCGGTCGCCCGGCCGCGGACTCGGGCGTTCGGCCGGCTCCGGGCGGTCGGTCGTCCGTCCGTTCGGGCCCAGGCATCCCCACGGCCCCCGACCTCCGGTCGACCCCGGACCGGCGGTCGATCTCGGGTGCCCGCTGATCAGGTGTCGTCATGGCTCGCCACCAGGCGGTACCCCACGCCCCGAACGGTCAGCAGGTGGACCGGCCGGTCGGCGTCGACCTCGACCTTCTGACGCAGCCGACGCATTGAAACCCAGACGTACGACGGCTCGGCCTCCTCGGTGTCGACCCAGCCGCGTGAAAGGAGATTGCTCGTGGTCACGACGTCGCCGAGATTGGCGGCCAGGGCCCCGAGCAGCCGAGCCTCGGTTGGGGTCAGCTGGACTTCCGTGCCGGCCACCGTGGCCGCTCGCCGGTGAAGGTCGAGCGTCAGATTGGGTCCCAGCACCAGCGACTGCCGTGGGATGCGATCTCCCAGTCGGCGCAGGACGCGGTGGATACGGGCTCGCAACTCCGGGTAGTGGTAGGGCTTGGTGACGTAGTCCTCGGCGACCTCGTCGAGCAGCCTCGCCTTGCTGTCGGCCGTGTCGATGGCGGACAGGACGATGATCGGCAGATCGGCGCTCTCCTTGATCTGGCGGGCCAGAGCGAGCCCGTCGATGCGGGGCATCATCAGGTCCAGGATGATCAGGTCGGGCCAGCCGCTCTCGAGCCGGCGCAGCGCCTCCTGCCCGTCGCGCGCCGTGGCCACCTCGTAGCCGTCGTCATGGAGCTGCTCCGACAGCACGACCAGCAGGCTGGGGTCGTCGTCGACCAGCAGTATCCGTCCCGGCCGAGGGTCGATCATCTGGTTGTTCGCCTCCCCCGAGGGCCCAGTGACGAGGGCATCGCTGCGAGTATAGGCCGCATGTGGCGCCGGCTGATCCGACACCAGCGCCGGCCGCGTAGTATCGACAGAGGTTCGCTCCGAATAGGGGTGTGGTCGGCAGGCATGCTTCTGGTCGAATGGATCGATCAGCCGGCGGCTGTGTCGACTCTTTGGTGGATCCGCCTGAAATGGCCGGCATGGCGGCGGCTGTTCCTGAGAGCCCTTGTCGTTGCGATCACAGTGGTCGTTGTCGGGGGGCCCGACCTTCGGCACATCGGATGGATGGTGCCGGTCAAGCCGGCAACGACCCGTTCGGCGCTGGTGAGTGGAGGGCGCCTGTCCTCCGACGCGGGCGATGGCTGGTATCTGGCACTGAACATCATGACGGAGCCGAACTCAGGCGAGGGTATCTGCTACGAGCCGTCCTTCGTTGACTTCGTCTGGGACCAGGGCGACTCCATCGTTCTGGAGTGGTTTGGTGCGGACTACGGCCTCGAGCTACCCAAAGCGCCCAGATTCAGCAGCGATGCCACTCCGTGGTTCTTGTTCTCGGACGTTGTCTACCACGAGGCCGCACCGTGCCTGAACGATGCCGGTCAGGTCGTCTTCCTGGACGTGTTCGAGCCCTTTTGAGCCGGCCGAGGCACGGGTTGATCCGCCGCCGGCACTCGGGCGTACTCGTGGCAGAAGAGGCGCGGGGTGAGCGGCTGTGACTCCATTCAGGGGCGCCGGATAGAGAGGGAGCGCGAGGTGGGTGGATCTACGCTGGTATCAAAGCCCTTGGCGCTGTTAGCCGGCGTTGCGTGCGTCGCGCTCATCGTGTTTGCACTGCCACCCGCCTTTGACGCGTTCTCATCCGTCTTCACGCCGCCGCCGCCTCCTGCGCCATCGACCATCTATCGACCGGCATCCGTCGGCGTCGTGGCTGGGTACAACTTGGGCATAGTGCAGCTCGAGGACGGGTCCACTCTCACGCTTCCCAGCATGATTCCACGCGTGGGATACGCAGGGGGCGGGATAGGTAAGGGATGGCTTGTCCTGTTCGGTCCTGGCTACGAATGGCGCGAGGCCATGGCCCCTTCGGGTGAGCAGTCATGGATGGTCAACAGCCACGACTACGCGTGGGACCGCGATGGCGACGTGCTATTCGCCGACGGTCTGGAGCTGCCCAGAGCGCCCAGGTTCCAGAGCTTCGACCAGCCGGTCGAGCGTGGCGGTGACCGCGTGTGGCAGCCGCACGACGGCTGGGCCATGTTTCACGTCACTGTCCAGGGCCAAGTCGTGGACCGTATTCTCAGTGGCCCCAACTGACGTCGCCGGGGTCCAGACCCAGCCGGCCGCCTACTCCGCCTTGGGGTCGAAGTAGTGGCAGCGCGGGGCGAGCGGGCAGTGCTCGCAGTCGGGGCGCTGGGCGTGGCACGTNNGCAGTCGGGGCGCTGGGCGTGGCAGGTTCGGCGGCCGTGGGTGATCAGCGATACGTGGGCCTCGTACATCTGGTCTGGGGCGAGCATCGCCAGGTAGTAGTCGTGGGCCGCGTCCGGGTCGGACTTCGCCGGAATCAGGCCGATGCGTTGGCTCACCCGGAACACGTGGCGATCGACCGGCATGAGCGGCAGCCCGAAGCTGAAGAGCAGCACCACCGAGGCGGTCTTCTTGCCGATGCCCGGGATCGCCGCCAGCCAGTCGCGGGCCTCGAGCGGTGCCATCGACGCCAGGAACTCGAGCGAGTAGCTGCTGCCGTTGGCGCGCAGGGCGCTCAGGGCGGCCGGGATTCGTGGCGCCTTCTGGTTGGCGAGTCCGCCGGGGCGGATGACGTCGGTCAGCTCCGGCAGCGGCGCGGCTTCCACGGCCGACCAGTCGGGCGGGGGCAGGTCCGGCAGGCCGATGCCGCCCCAGCCGGGCAGGGCGCGAGGCTCGGCCGGAGCGCCCGGCCCAACCGGCGCCGAGGGGTACCGAGTCCGGAGTGCCTCGAAGGCGACCTCGGCGTTGATGTCGGCGCTGTTCGCCGAGAGGATCGTCAGGATCAGCTCGCTGACCGGATCGAGACGGGGTTGCCAGGCGGGTCGGCCGTTGGCCTCGGCCAGGCGGTCGAGAACAAACGGGACCAGTCCCGGTCGCTTCTTCTCGAGCTGGGTCGCCCAGCGGCGGGCGAGGACGTCTGGACCGGGCCGACGGCGCGCGGGCCGGGCTCGCTTCGGCGCGGGCGCCTTCGGCCGGGTCGCCTTCGGCCGGGTCGCCTTCGGGCGGGTCGGCTTTGCGAGAGCCTTGGGCGGCGGCTCGGGCCGGGCCGCGGTCACGAAACCCGCTCCCCGGCCGCGGCCTCGCGTGCGGCGTAGTGGACCGACCGCCGCTCCCCGACGGCCGTCCCGATCTCCACCATCCGTGCCAGCCGCTCGCCGGCGGCGGCCACGAGCGACGCGGCCTGGCTCATCGCATCCTCGAGCGACATCGGCTGGTCCAGGACGGGCACAGCCAGCGTCCCGACCTCGGCCAGCGTCGCCAGACCCTCGGGGGTGACCCCGCCGCCGATGGCGATGCACGGCACGTCGGCGGCGGCCGCGCGTCGGGCCACGCCCAGGGCCGTCTTCCCGAAGGCCGTCTGCTCGTCGATCCGGCCCTCGCCGGTGATGACCAGATCGGCCGCCGCCAGTCGCTCGTCGAAGCCGGTCTCCTCCATCACGACGCCGATGCCCGGAACAAGCTCCAGCGAGCGCATCCGCGGCCCCAGGCACAGCAGGCCGAAACTGGTTCCACCGGCCGCTCCGGCCCCCGGAATGTCTCGCGCCCGCGTCCCCGCGGCCTTTTCCAGAAGGTCGGCGTAGTGCGTCAGCCAGGCCTCGAGCGCGGCCACGTCCTCCGGCCACGCCCCCTTCTGCGGTGCGTAGGTCGCGGCCGCGCCGTGCTCGCCGAGGAGTGGGTTGGTGACGTCACAGGCGATGCGAAGTTCGAGCTCGGCGAGCCGCGGGTCCAGCGCCGCCAGGTCTATCGCCGCCAGGTCCGGGACGGGGCCCGGCAGCTGGCCGCCCGAGGCGCCGCGATACCACACCCCCAGAGCGTGGAGCAGCCCCGCGCCGCCGTCGGTCGTGGCGCTGCCGCCCACGCCGAGCAGCACGTGGCGCACGCCGGCTTCCAGGACCGCCGCCAGGACCTCGCCCGTGCCCTCGGTCGAGGCCGCGAGCGGGCTGCGCGGCTCTCCGTTCGGCAGCAGCGACAGGCCCGATGCCTCGGCCAGCTCAACGGCGGCACGCGATCCATCCGCCGAAAGTAGCCAGCGCGCGGTCAGCGGCCGACCCATCGGGTCGTGGGCGGGGCATTCCTGCCACTCCCAGCCGCCCGTTTCGGCGATCGCGGCCAGCGTCCCCTCGCCGCCGTCGGCGAGCGGCGCCAGCACGAGATCGTCGTTGGGGCGGGCACGCGACCAGCCTTCGGCCAGGGCCCGCGCCACTTCCACCGACGACAGGGATCCCTTGAACGAGTCCGGGGCAAGCACCACTCGCAACCGATCGCGGCGGTGGTCGCTCACGACTCCACGCCGGATGGGACGGCGGCGTCGGTCGGCCCGGCAGTCCGTCCGCCGCTCGGCGAAGGGCTCGACTCGGGTGCGCCCCGGCGCCGTTCCAGGTATTCGGGGATTCGGATCATTGGTGGCCTCTCGTGGTCGGCAAGCTCGATAACCTCCAGACTCAGCCGGCCGTGGCCGGATCGGGGCAGCTTCATCGTCGAGCCTAGCTCAGCGAAGAGCCGGGTCTTGCGTCGTTCCTCCAGCCGCTTCATCACGGCCTGGAGAATCACGAAGCTCATGCGGGACAGGCCTTCGAGCTCCTGGTTCCGATGGATCCGTCGCTCCAGGTCCACCTGGCCGAGCCCTTCGAGGCCGCATCGGTCGGCGACGTCGATCAGGTGTCCGATCTCGACGGCATACCCGGTGAAGAACGGCAGCGTCTCGAGCAGGCTCCGCCGCCCGGCGTATTCGCCGGAGAGCGGCTGGATCAGGCCGGAGAGCTCAGGGAAGAAGAGGTTGATGAGCGGTCGCGCGACCAGCTCGGTGACCCGTCCGCCGCCGCCCTCCTTGAGAAGTCCGCCCTCCACTATCGGCCGGCGGTAGTAGCCCTTGACGTACTGGATCCGCTCCTCTGCGATGAGAGGGCCAACCGTTCCGTAGACCATCCGCGGATGCCAGTTGCGGACGTCGGTGTCGGCCCAGACCACGATGTCGCCGCTCGTCTCGTAGAGGCTCTTCCACAGCGCCTCGCCCTTGCCGGGGAAGCTGCCGTATCGCGTCAGCACCTCCTGGTGGACCACGACGCGCGCGCCCTCGGACGCGGCAACCTCGCGGGTTCGATCGGACGAGTCCGAGTCGATGACGAGCAACTCGTCGATGAGGGCGTGGCGCTCCATGAGCTCGCGCCGGGCCCGCTCGACGATGATCCCGATCGTCTCTTCTTCGTTCAGGGTGGGCAGGACCAGGCTGACGGTCAGTCCCTGCTTGTGCTTCAGGTCGACCAGGCGCGCCAGGTCCCCAAACTCGCGGTGGTGGAAGTTCGACTCGCCGAACCAGCGCTCCACTCGCAGCGGGATCGACCGCGCCTCATAGGCGGCGCGCTCGGCCGCGGCAAGAGTCTCGGCCCGTGCCTCCAGCCTCTCGAAGGTGGCCTTGCCGATCGCCTCGCGTGTCTTGACCACGATCACCGTCTTGCGGGACCGCATCGCGACGGCCTCCGGAAGCGCCCCGAAGAGGAACGTCTCGCCGGCGCCGGTCGCCGGCATGGCCGAGGCGCCCATCACCACGACGTCCGCGTTCTCGGCCTCTCGCAGGATGGCGTTGCGAACGTTGACCGCCTCGCGCACGGATTGCTCGACCTTGCCGTCGGCGTGCTGGCGGATGAAATGCGCCAGGGCTCGCTCCGACTGGGTCCTTATGCCCTCGCCGAGACCGCGCGGCACAAGATGCACGGCCGTGATCGTCGCGTCGTTGCGGTGAGCCAGGGCATCGGCGAAATGGAGGGCAAGCGCGGCGTGGGGGCCGCCGCGGATCGGCACCAGGACGCGGTGAATTTCCGAAGGGCCGCGCTGCTTGACGACGGCGATGTCGCAGGGCGGGTCTCGGACGACCTCGTCGATGGTGGGCGAGAAGACCGATGCCGGCGCGCCCGGCCTCGCGGTCGACGGCTTGCCGCCCCAGCCGAAGACGATCAAGTCCACGTCCAGTTCCGTGGCCGCCTCGATGACCCCCTCCGCGGCGCGGCGTCCGATGCGGACGATGGGATGGATCGTCACGCCCTCCGGGGCGTAGTCGAGGACGCGCTGCAGCAGCCGGCGGGCCTGGCGGGCCCTGGTCGCGCCCTCGCTCAACGGCGTGCCCTCCGGCACCTCCACGATCCCCAGGACGGTCAGGGTGCCGGTGCGCCGGTCCATCAGCGAGGCGCCGATTCGGACCAGCTCCTGGGCCGTCAGAGGATTGGCGACGGGGATCAGGATCCGCGACGGCAGCGGCGTGCGGGTCATCGGTCGGGCTCCGGGCCGTGGGCCGACCCATTGCGCTGCGGGGCCTTCGCCGCGGCCTGCTGCCAGCGCTCCACCAGATATGGCTTGCGCAGCTCGAACTCGCGGGCCTGCCGCTCGACGTGCTCCTCGGCCTGCTCCTCGGAGAGATGCCGGTTTTCGATGACCAGGCTGCCGACGCGGCCGAAGTAGATCGGCAGAAACGCTGCCACGAGCCTTTCCACGTCGACCTCGCCGTAGCTCGCCGATAGCAGCAGGTCGTAGAAGACGAGGGCCCAGAGCTCGTCCGGGAAATGGAACGCGGCGACTGCATCGGAGAGCTCGTCCGTCGACGGCATCGTTCTGCCCGCCGTGCCCTCGCCCGATTCGCGGCTCAGGCCGAGGCGATGCGCGGCCGCCTCGGCCAGCGTTCCCGCCTCCGCGGCCAGGGCAAGGACGCGCCCGCAGTTGTCGGGAGCGATGAACCGCCCCCACGTCTCGGCAAGGGTCAATGAGCCCGAGTGGAACTGCGCCAGCAGTCGCAGCGTGTTGACCTCGAGCGGGGCCGGCTCCGCGTATCGCTCGAAGCCGTACGCCGGAACATCGTGGCTGCCGGTGATCGTCAGCCAGCGCTCGGCGTTGTCCCGAGCCATCGTCAGGAGCGTGCCGACGACTTCGCGGAACATCGGGCCCAGGTCCGAGCCCGGGTCCTTGGGGTCGTGGATCTTGGCTCCCAGCCGCGTCTGGCAGACGGCGAATCCGCCGGTGACGGCCGTGGTCGTCATCCAGACATCGATGCCGAAGCGCGAGACGTCGGCCGTCCAATTGTTCTGGGACAGGTAGTGGCGGATCAGATCGCCGCTCACCCCGAAGTCGCCCCCGATCGGCTGGCGAATGCGCAGACCGTACAGAGCCCGCGTCACCGGGTAGGTGACGGTGTTGGTGATCGTCCCGTCGTATTTGTGGCGAGCATAGAGCGGCGTCACGTAGTCGTAGCCGCCCTTGAGAATTGGCCCCGCCAGCAGCTCGATCCATTCCGGCACGATCGATCGGAGGTCCGAGTCGACGACCACCAGAGCCTCGACCTCGAGGGCGGCAGCCATTTCGAAGAGCGTCCGCAGGGCGGCGCCCTTGCCGCCGATGCCGTCGACCTCGGGGTAGGTGAGGCTGACTCGATCCAGGCGGTTGGTCGGATGGACGAGCAGGATCTGCTCGATGTAGCCGGGCGGTTCCGTCTCCACCACGACTCGCTGAGTGCCGTCGGGAGAGCCGGCGTCGGCGTTGACCAGCACCGGCCGCAGGTCCGGGAAGTACTGGACCAGACCGGCCTGAGCGGCGCGAACCACGTGCCCGATCGTGGCCGCGTTCCGATAGCTCGGAATGCCGACCATTATGTCGGCGCAGCCGAGCCGGGCGATCTCTTCCCTGATTGCGGGTGTGAGCGCGCTAGACGGCATCGAGGCCACCGTACCACGTCGGACCCGTTCGGGGCACCTCCGGCGGATGGCGCTCGCCGTCAGCCGGCCGATTCCGTGGGCCAGCGCAAGCTGGCACGTTGTCGCCAAAGCCAGGCTCGCCTGGCTCGCGGTCCTCGCTCACGCACCATTGGACTTGCGGGTCCTCGGCTCCGCCTCGGCCTCGACCGTCGGACGGCGAGCGCGGTTCTGTCGCGGTTCTGGTCGGACGGCGAGCGTTCGGGGCACCTCCGGCGCGGACTACCTCTGGGGCATCCGGACTCGCGACCAGTCGTTGCCGCGTCCGCCGGGCATGTAGCGGCCGTTGGCTCCCTTGTAAGCCAGCTCCGAGAATCCGAAGTCGCGCCACGTCGTTATGAAGCTGGCGGCGGGAGGTCGTACGAAGGGCGTGACCCGAACCAGCTCGGCCTGTTGGAGCGATCCGTCGAGGAGGCGCTTGCGCTCCAGGAGCGGGATGTCGAGCAGCGGCGTCCCGTCGATCAGCAGCAAATCTACGGCCACGAATGCGATCGGTCGATCGGGGTCGAGCCGGCGGGAGGATGCAGCCGGTCGAAGGACTCGATCGCCGGCAATCATCTGGGCCATCGTCCGTCCGGCCGTCGGGGCCTCGACTTCGGGCGGCACGATGCCTACCACTATCTGCGTCGGCTGAACGGTCAGGAAGCCGTCGACTATCAGCTCGGTGGCCGTCGCCGCCGCGGAGATGGCAGCCGCGACCTCGCCGAACTCGGCCGTGCAATCGACGCCTTCCTCATCGGTCAGCAGGGTCGTTCCGCGGCCGATCCGGGCCAGGACGCGCACGCCGTCCCAGCTCGGCTCGATGATGGACTCGCGGATCGGGCCGCCGTGTCCAAAGCCCTGCGGTCGCCAGTCGTCCGGGTTCGCCGGCGGCTCAGGAGGTGATTCCTTTCGACCTGGTAGCGGCATGGCGCGCATCTACGCCGGCCCGGGGCCGGCTACCTGTATCCGGAGGGATGGGACTGCTTCCACGCCCAGGCCGACCCGATCATCTCGTCCAGGGAGCCCAGACGCGGCTTCCAGCCGAGGACCTCGTTGGCCTTGTCGGCACTCGCAACGAGAATGGGCGGATCGCCGGGGCGGCGTGGACCGATCTTCACACCGAGGGAACGGCCCGTGGCAGCTTCGACGGCGCGAACGACCTGGCGGTTGCTGAAGCCCTTGCCGTTGCCGAGGTTGCAGATCAGGGCCTCGGTCGGGCCCGACGACGGGCCCGTGCGCTTGTCGTTGTGAGCCGTCGCTTCGAGCGCCTTGAGGTGGGCCAGGGCGAGATCCTCGACGTGGATGTAGTCGCGAATGCACGTCCCGTCCGGAGTGGGATAGTCGTCCCCGAAGATCGTCGCCTGGCGCCCTTCGGCCACGGCCTCGAGGAGCGCGGGAATTAGATGCGTCTCCGGCACGTGCATCTCGCCGTGCTCGACTGTGGCGCCGGCTACGTTGAAGTAGCGCAGGATCACGCTCCGCAGGCCATATGCCCGGCAGTACCAGCCGATCGCCGATTCGACGATGCGCTTGGTCTCGCCGTAGGCGTTGATCGGCCGGACGGGGTCTGCCTCCACGATTGGAGTCCGTTCGGGCATTCCGTATGTCGCGGCCGTGGAGCTGAAGACGATGCGCCGCACCTTGGTCGCCCGCATCGCCTCCAGAAGCGCAACGCCGCCCCCGACGTTCTCGCGGAAGTACTTCCCCGGGTCGGTCATCGACTCCCCGACGATGGACTTCGCGGCGCAATGGAGGATCGCCTCGATCCTGTTCTTCTCGAGCAGGGTAGTCACGGCCGCCGTGTCGCCGTACGTGCCGACTTCGAGTTTGGCTCGGGCCGATACCGCTCCGCGGTGGCCGGTGGAGAGATCATCGAGCACGGTGACCTCGTGGCCCGCCTCGACGAGCAGCTCAACCGAAACCGAACCGATGTAGCCAGCGCCGCCGGTGACGAGAACTCGCATTTTCAACTTCCCCTGATGCGGTGAAATAGGCCCCGCTTGTGGGACGGGGAGTCGGGACCGGGTTCCGTTTCTGGCGTTACTTCCGGGCTGGTCGTCGCCTCGGCTTGGATCTCATCGGCCGCGGCTTGTGCCGGCGGGACCTCGGCGGCCGTGACGTGGACCGATCGACCTTCGCCTTCGCCTTCGCCCTCCAGCACCAATGCTAGGGCTTCGCGCAGCGCCTGCGCCTCGGCCTCTTCCTCGGACGCCTCTTCTGCGACCGTCGCGACAATTGTCCGTCTTCTCGGCGGCGGTTCAAGATCGAAATCGCGGTCGTCGGCGGCGGCGACTTCAGTAACTGCCTCAGCCGCCGCGTCGGACTCGGCGTCGGCGAAATCGTGAGCACCGACTTCGATCACCTCGGCCGCGTCGGCTGCCGCGACCGGCTCGACGGTCTCGCGCTCGAGCGACACGAGGCCGGCGGCCTCCGCCTCGGCGGCATCGAACGGATCTGCCCCGGGCTCGGTGTCGACGGATTGGGCCGCCTCTCGCTCCGCGGCCTCGAGATCGGCAACGTCCATCATGAGCGCCAGGCGGAGGGCGACGCTTTCGTCCGCGGCCGTGGCGTCCACCGCGCCCATGACGTCGGCCTGGCCCGCCACCACGCCCTCGCCGACGAAGGCCACTCCGGGGTCGTCCAGGGCATCGACGGCAGCCACGGCCGCAGCCATCTCCGCCTCGGAGAAGGCGTCGCCAAGCGGCGCCTTCAACCCTTCCGGCCCAAAGAATCGGCGGCCGACGGGCATGGCGTGATGGACCTGGCGGCGGGCCTTGACCGGCTCTCGAGCAGCAGCGGCGGCAGCGGCCGCGGCCGCTGCCTGCCGGCCTGCCTGGCGCCTCTCGCGCAGCGGCTCCGACGGCAGTGGCACGATCTCGTCCGGTCTAGTCCGTCCGCGCCCCGCCTTGCCGGCCTTTTCGGTTCGGGAACCCGGATTCTCGCTCGGCTCGCCCCGAGTTGGCCCGGCGTTCCGGTCGGTGTCCGGCCCACCCACGCTGCGGCGCTTGCTCAGGGCCTCCAATCGTTGGGCGGCCCGCAGCGGCAACTCCGGTGGCTCGGCCCTGCCCGGTTCGACGGCCGTGTGCTCCAGGGTCGCGAGGACCTTGCGGGCGGCGATGCTATCGGGGTCGATGCCCAGGGCCTGGTCGGCAAAGGTGCGGGCCGACTTCTCGTCGCCGCGCTCCAGCGAGACGCGCGCCAAACCGGCGACGGCGATCGCGTTGGTCGGGTCCAGCTCGATGAGCTGCCAGTAGGTTCGCTCGGCCTGGTCGAACGAACCTTCGGTCAGCGCTTTATCAGCCTGCAGCAACAGTTCGAACATCAGCCGGCCTTGCTCATATGAATCACAGACTCCGATTGTCCACCAACCGGCGATCGGATATGTCGCGTCGCGCCAGATCGAGCAGGATGGCTCGGTCGTTCAGCGCCGGCTCGGCGACCACACGCTCGGTCAGGTCCTCCAGGACCTGTCCGAGGAGTCGGCCGGGTGGCACGTCCAGTTCGGCCATCAGGTCGTTGCCGTCGATCGCCAGCTGTTTCCTGCCGAGGACGACGTTCGTGGCCAGCTCAGCCTGAATTCGCGATGCCAGTTCGGCGAGGTGGAAGGCGTCGGGGGGCAAACCGCTGCCCACGTTGTCGGCCGCGCTCAGGGCAAGGAGGTCGTCGATGCAGCCGGGGCCCACCTTGCGGATGAAGCGCCGCACGGCGGCGTCGGTCCAGTTGGGCTCATAGGCGAACATGTGGTGGCGCACGAGATGTGCCACTCGCTCCTGAAGGACCCTGGGCGCGTGAAGCCCCGCCAGGAAGTCCCTCGCCATCCCGGCGCCGGCCGCATCGTGGCCGCGAAAGTGCCCATCGGCCGCCGTGTCGGGTTTTGCGACGTCGTGGAGTAGCGCCGCCAGTCGAACGACCGGCGTGTTCGGGGCCGCGTCGACGGTGCGCAGGGTGTGGTCCCACAGGTCCTCGCCGTCGATTTTGTTCTGGCCGAGTCCGCGCTGGCGCGCCAGGTCCGGAGCTATCACCTCCAGCAGGCCAGAATCGGCCATAAGCCTCAGACCGACCGACGGCCGGTCCGCCGCCAGCAGCTTCAGCAGTTCGGAGCAGATCCGCTCGCCGGAGACGTGGCGGGCCAGGGCCGCGTTGCGGCCGATCGCGGCCAGCGTCTCGGGCTCGACCCCGAAGTCCAGCGTTGCCGCCAGCCTGACGGCGCGGGCCATCCGCAGGGCGTCCTCACCGAACCGCCTGTCCGGATCGCCGACCGCTCGCAGCAGGCGCCGGCCCAGGTCGTCGCGACCACCGAAGGGATCGACGAAGGCCGGTTCGTCGCCCGGCCGCCCACCCCATGCCATGGCGTTCACGGTGAAGTCGCGCCGGGCCAGGTCCTCCTCGACGGAGTCCCCGAAGTCGACTGCGTCGGGGTGGCGGAAGTCGGAGTACGAGACGTCGCGGCGGAAGGCCGTGATCTCGTACTGGACCCCGCAGCGGCGCACGACCACGGTCCCGAAACGGTTCTCGTAGATGGAGCGGGGAAACAGGGCTTGAACTCGTTCCGGGCGCGCGTCGGTCGTCAGATCCCAGTCGGCCGGGTCGCGTCCCAGGAGCGCGTCGCGCAGACATCCGCCGACGACATACGCGGCCTGGCCGCCACGCCAGAGAGTGGCGAGTAATCCGGCCACCGGAGCCGGTATCTGCGGCCGCGGCTCTGCCCCGGCCACGAACCCTGGCCGCGGCTCCGCCCCGGCCCCCCGCTCAGTGGCCAAGGAAGATGTACGAGCGCCAGCTCTCGTTGCGGTCGTCGCGCAGATACGGTGTGAAGAGCGAGTACACGTCGCAGCGCGGCTCGACGGGTCTGTGCGCCAGCCGGAACTTGGCTTCGTCGAGGAGCTTGCCCCCTTTGCGATGGTTGCAGGCCTTACAGGCGGTGACCAGGTTGTCCCAGCTGTGGGCTCCGCCGCGATGGCGCGGCACGACATGATCCAGGGTCAGGTCGTTGCTCTGGCGGCCGCAGTACTGGCACGTGTAGCCGTCGCGGGTGAAGACTTCGCGGCGAGTCAGCTTGACCCGCGGCCTGGGCCGGCGGATCTGGTGCTGCAGGCGGATGACGGCGGGCGCGGGGTAGTCTGCCCGCGGCGTCCGGATCAATTGGTGGTCGTACTCGAGCACTTCGGCCCGCTGACCGAACACCAACCGGAAGGCGCGCGGCAGGTTGCACACGTTGAGTGGCTCATAGTTCTGATTGAGGACCAGGACCACGCCGTCCATGGCGTCATCCTACCAGAGCAGGGCCCGCTCCCCTGAGGCGGCGGGCATGTCTCGCGGTCGCATCCCCGGAAACGAACGAGGCTCCCGTCGCCGGGAGCCTCGTTCTCACTGCTTCTGAAACCCTACGGCCAGGGCACCAGGTGGACGGGGTTGCCCGCCACGTTGACCGCCCATGTGGTGGTGTCGTTGCCGCCTCTGACGTTGTACTGAACCTGCCACCAGCCACCCTGGAACAGGTGGTCATTGGCGGGGTAGGAACTGCCCAGGTATATGGATATGTGGATCCAGGTGCTGTTGAAGCTTGAAGTACTACCCGTGGGCGGGGAGCCGACCAGCTTCGACACGGTGATCGATGTCCGGTTTCCTGTGGTGTCGGAACAGGAATCTGAGTTGCCGGCTACGCATTCCGGGCTCGTCGTGTAAGTGAATTTGGCCGGCGTTGGATTTGGGTTGCCGGCCGCATCGTAGGGAGCCAGGATGCTCATGGTGCCGGCGGTGCTGTCGCCGACGTCGAACAGGTCGATCTGGAGCGTCTTGCCGACGCCCGCGTCGTGGTCCACCTTGGCCATGTAGAACTGCTGCTGCGACATGGTGTTGTTCGTGCCGGCCAGGTTGTTGTAGACGCACATACGAGTCTGACCGTAGACGGCGGGGTTCACGGTCACCCCGTTGACAACGGCGCTACCTCCGTCGGCGAGGATGCCGAACATGTTCTCCGCGTTGGTGTGTACGTTGGAACCAGTAACGGTCGTTTGGACCTGGAGGATGTATGTGCCGGCACCCAGCTGCCCCCCGTGATTGAGCTTGTAGGTCCAGTTGTCGTGGTAGGAATCACAGGCGCCGGAACCGTGCCGGGTCTGGGAGCCCGCGTTGGCGGCGTCCTGCCCCTTCTCATTCACGAATGTGCTTCCGGAGTCCCCACTCGGGACCGTCGTCCACGCGTTCGGATTGAGGGGCTGGTTGTGGGTATCGATCAGTGTGTAGAGCGTCGAGACGGGGCTGTACGTGCTACCGCTGTTGTTGTCCCCTGAGATCCAGTGATCGCCCGTTCCGTAGTAGTTGTAGGTCGCAGGGCTACTGCCGGCTAGCAGATACTGGCCCATCTCGCAGAATCCCGGATCGTAGAGGTAGACGTTGCCTCCCCCGGGCAGAACGACCTGGTAGTTGTAGCCGTCCGCGTCGTAGAGCGGATTGGGGTTGGTGTAGCCGACGTTGTAGTAGGGGGAGTAGGCGTCGCCGTTGTTCGCGTTACCGCCGTAGCTGATGACCGCTCCCCAGGCGCCCAAGCTGTTGAACGAGGTCGTGGCGAGCCCGGTGTAGGTAGGCACGCCGGAGTTGCCCTGGGCGGTTGCTGGGGTATTGCAGGTTGGATTGGGCACGGCAGCCGTCACCAGACAGCCGATCCCGTAGTAGGCCAGTGGGCTGCCCATCGGGACGGGCATGATGAATGCGGCCCTTGCGGTACGCGAGATCGTCCAATTGGTCATGCCGAAGAGCCTGATGAAGAACGTCGGGACTTGAGTCGTGATCGAGACGTCCAGCTGGTGGTCGTTCGCCGGGTTTGCGGCAACTGTGATCCCGGAGGTGTAGCCGTTGTCCCCGGCGATCGTCAGCGCCTGGCTCGTGGCGCTCGGCGCGGAGCCGTTGAGATTTCCCGGCAGATAGACCACGCCGGCCAGTGCCGCGGCGTCTGCCGCCCGCTGAACCTGCAGGCCGTTGCGCCATGCATAGGTCACGTCGATGGCAATGCCCACCAGCCCGATGAGCGTCGTGATCATCAGCGCGAATATGACGATGATCTGGCCGGCCTGCTTGGCCGATACTTCGATGCGGTCAGGTCCCGACCCGATGCGGATGTGGAATCTTGACAAGCTCATGGCGCGGGGGGCTCCAATGCCATAGTTGTTTGGTCACTCATGGTGATCTGGCCGTTGCCGAACAGACTGCCGCCGAAGGCGGAAATGACGCTGCCGAGCGGCGTGATGAATTTGTAGGTGTAGATAATCTGGACCCCGATGCCATGTGCCGGCGACGACCCGCAGCGGCCGGAGGCAGGGTAGCTGCCGACACCATTGGCCTTGAAGAACAGCTTCGTCGTCGTACCCGGAATCACATCACCGTTGGCGATGTAGTTGGGAGCGGTGCCGGTGACCGCTGAGATCCACGTGTTCTGGTTGCCCGTTCTGGTCCCGTGCTCATCCACTTCGAAGATCACGATGCTCGTCACCTGAGTGACGGCGACCGGCGAGCCGGGAGAGCGCAAGACGCCTTCGGTGGCCGCAATGATGTTGGCATCGACATCCGCGGCGTGGGTCGAGTCGCCGCAATGACGGACCGAGCTACCGTTCACGAGTTCCGATCCGACGCGCGCGCCCTCTCGAGTCGCAGTCACGATCGAAGTGTTGTGGTTGATGGCGTAGCCCATCTCGATCATGCCCAGCATCAGGAACATGATCACGGGAAGGATGAGCGTGAACTCGACGATCGATTGGCCTCGTCTCGATCGCGATCTGAGCCACCGTTTCATTGGATCGGCTCCAAGCGGCTGATGCTGCTCTGGACGAAGATGGGAGGCGAAGAGCTCAGACCCGCCAGGCCGGGCAGCGGCGTGACCCAGGTGTACTGGTACGTCACCTTGACGGCGATGTAGTCGACGGATACGTGCCCCGGGCAACCCGCGATGACGTTGCAGCGAGACCCTTCCGGATAGGTCGCGGTTCCCGGCGAGTACGGGACCGTGATGCTGTTCCTGGTCAGGGAACCGCTGCGGTCGTACCTGTCTTCGCCGTAGTTGGCGACGCCGTAGGAATCCGTCCAGATGATCTCGACGGATTGGATCTTCGATCGGTCGAGCGGCGCCGAGACGTCCTTCTCGACGAGCTGGAGGATCTGCATATCCGAGTAGGGAGTGTTGCCGAGCTCGGCCGCGAGCTGGACCGTGTCCTGCGCCGTGTTCGTGACCCCGATCTTCACGGTCAGGAAGAACGCAAACTCGGCTATTGCGACGAATATGGTCATGAAAATCAGGATCGTCAGCGAGAACTCCACGAGAGCCTGACCGCGCTGTGCGCGGCGGCGTCCCAATGGGTCTCTGATTAGTCGCATCTGGGCTCCCCCGTTCGACGGGATGCCTGGTCCAAGGCATTGCAGACTACGGGCTGATCCTTGCAGCTACCATAACTGAGTCGGGGCCGGAATGCGCGCCCAAGCACGGAATTGGTGCCTGAAGGCCACGCAAGTACCTATAGCTGAGCAGCCACCGCGCAAAGTCCTGCCGCCGCCCGCCCGATAGAGTGGCGCCCGGGCGCCCTAAGTGCCGCTTTCGGGAGTTCCCCGTCGCAGTTCCCACGCTGCCAGCCGGTAGCCTCCGGCGGGATCGGTGAGGAGATGTTGGGGATCGTCGGCGTCGAACTCCAGCTTCTGGCGCAGCCGGCGCACCGTCACCCACACATATGCCGGGTCGGCGGCATCCGAATCGGCCCACACCTTACGCAAGAGCTGCTCGGTGGTTACGGCTCTCGGCATGCTGGCGGCGAGCGTGGCGAGGAAGCGCGACTCGGTGGGCGAGAGGGAAACATGCCTGCCCCGCACGATCGCCTCGCGCATGCGGGGCACGAGGGTCAGGTCGCCGAGAGCCAGCTCCTCAACCGGAATCTGGTCCTGGAGGCGGCGGAGCACGCGGCGGATGCGCGCCACCAGTTCGACGTAGTCGTAGGGCTTGGTCACGTAGTCCTCGGCGAACTGGGCGATCAAGTCGGCCTTGTTGTCGGCCGTTGCGACCGCCGAAAGCACGAGGATCGGGATGTCGGCGCGGTGTTTGATCCGGCCGGCGAGGGCCTGGCCGTCCATCTCGGGCATCATCAGATCCAGGATGACGAGGTCCGGCCAGGCCTCATCGAGGCGCTCCAGCGCCTCTGCCCCGCTCGCGGCACGGGTTACCTCGAAGCCGTCGCCGGTCAGCCTCTCGGCCAGAGCCTCGAGATGAGCCGGGTCGTCGTCGACGAGGAGCAATCGGGCTTCGATCATCGCGGCCATCTTACGGCGCCGGGAGTGCCAGTTCGCGAGCCCTGGTCATCGCCGAGTCCAGCATTGGCGGAGTGAGGCGGCCCGTGAACGTGTTCTGCTGGCTCGGGTGGTAGGAGCCGAGGAGCACGTACGGACCGATGCGGGCCTCGGCCAGGTGGCCGAAGTCCGGCCTGGGTGAGGTCGGGTGGCCGAGGTCACGGAGAGCCCGGAGCGCGCCGTCCCAGGCAAACGATCCGAGGGCCACGATGACCCTGAGGTCCGCCAGCAGGCTCAGTTCGCGGACCAGGTAAGGCAGACACGCGGCCCGCTCCTCGGGGAGTGGCTTGTTGCCGGGCGGGGCGCAGCGCACGACCGCAGCCACGTAGAGGCCGCGGAGAGCCAGCCCATCGTCGGCGGCGGTCGAGGCCGCCTGATTGGCGAACCCCGTCCTGTGGAGCGACGCGAACAGGAAGTCGCCCGATCGGTCGCCGGTGAAGAGCCGGCCGGTGCGATTGCCGCCGTGGGCGGCGGGGGCGAGCCCCACCACGAGCACGCGTGCCTCAGGGTCGCCGAAGCCGGGGAGCGGCCGGGCCCAGTAGGGCTCGCGCGCGAATCGCGCCGGCGGGTTCGCGGCCGCCTCCTCGCGCCACGCCACCAGCCGGGGGCAGCGCCGGCAGGCGGCTATCTCGGTGGCGAGCCGGGCGAGGTCGGCGAGCCGGGCGAGGTCGGTGCTCTCGACGGGGTCTTCGGGCGCCATGGCAATGACTCTACCGCGCGCGCCAGGATGACCTGGGCAGATTTGCTTCCCTCGAGCCGGCGCCAGATGAAGAACCCGGCCATCGCACCGGCCGCGTTCATCAGCGCGTCGTCGACATCGGTCACCCGGTACGTGAAGCCCTCCAGGAGAGAGCCCGCCAGCTGGCACAGCTCGATGCCGGCGCCGAAGGCGATCGCCAGGATGAGGAATCGGCGCGGGTCGCGCAGCCTCGGCCACAGTTCCGGCGCGTAGACGCCGAGCGGCGCCAGGGCCAGCATGTTGCCGACCAGTTGCCGCAGGTTGTTCCAGGTCAGATGCGTCAGCTGCCAGCTGATCGTCCCGAACGGAACGATGTTGTCCTCGCTGAAGCCACGGGTGCGGCGGTAGTAGTCCTGACCGGCGATCGGGATCGGGAATATGGTCAGGGCCACGACCAGCGTGACGTGGGCCAGCGCCACGAGCGCGAAAAGCGTCCAGCGTCGGTCGGCCCTCCGCCGCAGGATCCAGACGGCGACGGCAAGGGCCGGCGGAATCAACGGGTACAGCGGTAGGAGGGTCAGGTAGCCGTCGGTAGTCGTCACGTTCCAGAGGATGGCAGCCCGAGCCGGCTTGCGAATCGTCCGAAACGGCCTCTGGCTTAGCGTCCGATTGCGGTCCGGTGCAGGTTCGAACACCTGGCGACCGGGCCGAAGCCCCCGGCCGGCCGAACCGCGGCGTGCGTCACCCGGGCACATCGGCCGGGCCCGCGGGGCGCGCGGGTATAATCCGTTGGCTTGGCATGGGCCGTCGCGACCCTTCCGGCACGCCCCCGTCGCCTCGCCAAAGTAAGGAACTGGTACCCAATGACCGCCGAGACCTCCACCTGGGCCACAAAGAAAGGCCTCGCCCAGATGCTCAAAGGCGGCGTCATCATGGACGTCGTTACCCCAGAGCACGCCAGGATCGCCGAAGACGCGGGCGCCTGTGCGGTGATGGCACTCGAGCGAGTTCCGTCCGACATTCGGGCCGCGGGCGGCGTGGCACGCATGAGCGACCCGGTGATGATCGAGGGGATCATGGCCGCTGTCAGCATCCCGGTCATGGCCAAGGCCCGCATCGGGCACTTCGTCGAGGCGCAGNNCGACAAGCACGCTTTCAAGGTGCCGTTCGTGTGCGGTTGCCGGAACCTCGGCGAGGCGCTGCGCCGTATCAACGAGGGCGCGGCCATGATCCGGACCAAGGGCGAGGCGGGCACCGGCGACATCGTCGAGGCCGTCCGCCACATCCGAACGCTGATGTCGGATATCCGCCGCCTGCAGTCGATGCGCGAAGACGAACTCTTCGTCGCCGCCAAGGAGCTCGAAGCCCCCTACGATCTGGTCAAGTTGGTCGCGGCCGAGGGCAAGCTCCCGGTCGTCAACTTCGTGGCCGGCGGCATCGCCATCCCGGCGGACGCGGCCCTGGCCATGCAGCTGGGGGCGGAGGGAGTCTTCGTCGGCTCGGGCATCTTCAAGAGCGAGAAC
>PMKV01000105.1 GCA_003157875.1 Chloroflexota bacterium | reverse complement strand
CCTTGACCGTGTCGCGAACGACGGACTGGAAGTCCACGTACGTCGAGGTGGTGATTTCGCCCAGCACCATGACGAGCCCGGTTGTGGTGGCGGTCTCGCAGGCCACGCGTGCGTCCGGGTCCTCGGCCAGGATGGCGTCCAGGATCGCGTCGGAGATCTGGTCGCACATCTTGTCGGGGTGGCCTTCGGTCACCGACTCGGACGTGAACAGGTACTGCGGGTCGTCGAGAATGCTGGTCATGGTTCTCCCAGGGCGCCATGCCGGCGCGGGTGCTGTTGGGTTCCGGAACTCCAGGTGAAGGGTAGCATGAGGCGCGGCATGGACAGGACGAGGCCGGCCGGGGTGGAGACGAAGGTGGACCAGACAGAGCTCGTAATGGCGGCGGTTCGGGAGACGTTGAGCCACGCCGTAGTCGGCGCATACCTCCACGGGTCATCAGCGGTCGGCCGTCTCCAGCCTATGAGCGACATCGACATTCTGGTGGTGACGCTGCGGCCCGCGACGATCGACGAGAAGCGGGCCCTGATCGCGAAGCTGCTGCCGATTTCGGGGCATGGCAACCCGACCCGCATGTCGCGTTCTGTCGAACTGACGATCGTCGTTCAGTCGGACGTCCGGCCGTGGCGGTACCCGCCGCGACTCGACTTCCAGTACGGTGACTGGTGGCGCGTGGAGTTCGAGCGGGGCGAGCTGACGCCCTGGACGTCGCCCAACCCCGACCTCGCGCTGGTCCTCCAGATGGTGCTCGCGGCGAACCGCCCGCTATTCGGGCCGCCTCCTGCCGAGGTGCTGGACCCGGTGCCACCCGCCGACTTCAGGCGCGCGCTGATGGACGTCATTCCGGCGCTTCTCGACGACCTGGACGGTGACGAGGCCAACGTCACGCTCACGTTCGCGCGCATATGGACGACTCTGGCGACGGGCGTCATCCGCTCGAAAGACGCGGCGGCCGATTGGGCGCTTACCCGCCTGCCACCCGAGCACAGGGCCGTCCTCGAGCACGCCCGCGCCATTTACCTCGGCCAGGCCGTGGACGAGTGGGGCGACCTACTGCCACGTGTTCGGCCGCACGTAGAACACGTCCTGGGAGAGATCCGAGTCCAGCAAGCTGGCTCCGGCCCGAGGCAAGGCTGAGCACCGGAGCGAACGGGCTCAACGCAGCCGGCCGCCCGGCCGTCCCCCCGCGATCAGGTCCCGTGCTGCCAGCTGGCGAGGTATTGGACCTGTTCCGACGTCAGCGGATCGAGGACGATGTCCAGGGCGGCCAGCTTGAGCCGGGCGACCTCGACGTCGATCGCCTCGGGCACGTCGTACACGCCGTTGGCGAGCTCCGAATGCTTGCCGCGCAGGTACTCCGCACAAAGTGCCTGATTGGCGAAGCTCATGTCCATCACCGACGCCGGGTGGCCGGCGGCGCAGCTCAGGTTCACGAGCCGACCCTCGGCCAGGACGTGCAGCCGCTTGCCACCCACGGTGTACTCGACGACGTTCTCGCGAACCTCGCGGACCTTGTCGCCGGCGAGCTTGGCAAGTCCGGGCAGATCGATCTCGCAATCGAAGTGGCCAGAGTTTGCCATGATCACGCCGTCGCGCATCTTCTTGAAGTGCTCGGGCCGGATGACGTGGATGTCACCGGTGGCGGTCACGAAGATGTCGCCCCAGGACGCGGCGTCGCCGATCGTCATCACGAGGTTGCCGTCCATGAGCGCCTCGAGGGCGCGGACCTGATCCACCTCCACGACGGCGACCTGTGCGCCCATGCCCCGGAAGCGCGACGAGATGCCCTTGCCGCACCAGCCGTACCCGGCGACGACCACGTGTCGACCGGCGATGAGCAGGTTCGTGGCCCGGATGACGCCGTCGACGGTGGACTGCCCGGTGCCGTAGCGGTTGTCGAAGAGATGCTTGGTCAGAGCCTCATTCACGGCCACCACCGGATAGCCGAGGGCGCCGTCGGCAGCCATCGCCTTGAGGCGGATGACGCCCGTCGTCGTCTCCTCGGTGCCCGCCAGGATCTCCTCGAGCTGGTCCCGACGCTCCTGATGGATCAACGTCACCAGGTCGCAGCCGTCGTCCATGGTCATATGCGGATGGATGTCCGCGGCGGCGTTGAGGTGCTTGTAGTACATGTCGCGGTCGGCGCCGTGGCGGGCGAAGGTTGAGATGCCGTACTCGGCGACGAGCGCGGCCGCCGTCTCGTCCTGGGTCGAGAGCGGGTTGGAGGCGCACAGCACCACCTCGGCGCCACCGGCCTTGAGAGTCCTGACGAGGTTCGCGGTCTCGGTGGTGACGTGGAGGCACGCGGCCAAACGGAGACCCTCGAGCGGACGCTCGCGGTCGAACCTCTCGCGGATCAGCCGCAGAACCGGCATCTCGCGCTCGGCCCATTCGATGCGCCGCACACCCTCGGCGGCGAGGCTCACGTCGGCGATGTCGTGGCGGGGCAGCGTGGCCTGGCCGGCAGCGGCGCCGGAGGCGGGGGCGGTGGGAGGATTCGGAATGGCCATGCGCTTCTAGGACTCCTTACGAGCGAGCATGCGGCGTAGTGCTCCGGTCCAGCCGTTCCACGGCAGTTCGGACCGATGGATGAGCCGCTCTTCGAATGTCAGATGGACCTGGTATCCGAGACGGCGATAGGCGGCCAGCGCCGGCGGATTGTCCGCCCGCACGTTCAGCACGACCTGATCGCAGAACTTCAGCAAGTCGGCCGTGACGGCGCTCGTCACTGCTGTAGCGTACCCGCGCCCACGAAAATCGGTGTGGGTCATCACGTTCCCGACGACCGCCAGCTTCGCGGCCGGGCTTATCACGTGTGTCCCCGCGGCCGAAACGAGCCGGCCGCCCACTCGCGTGCCGTAGTACAACCCGTCGCTGATGGCCGTAGCCGGAAGCCACGACGCGAAGCCGAGCTGGTAGAGGCGATTCAGCTCACCGATCTCGACCGGCAGCAACCTCTGCACGTCGGCAGGGAAGGGCCGGAAGTGCGCCGCATCCACCCACATCCTTAGCATCGCCGGTCCGGATTCCACGCGGTAGCTGGCGCCGATAGCGGTCAGGTACTCCGAGCGAGCGGCTACGTATGCCGTGCGCGGCTTGATGACCTCCGCCAGGATCGCCTCGATGCCGGCGTTCTCGCCCATGACGAAGACCGGCTGGGGCGAATAGCCCGCGTACTGCAGGACGACGGCGATCGGCTTGGCGTCGACCAGAGCCGCTCCCCAGCGAGTCCGGAGGAACTCGCGGTCGTCGAGGTCGCACAGGGCGTATGCCGAGTACAGCCTGTCCGTCTCGAGAAAGGCACGCAGCATCACTCGGTCGGCCGTCTCCTGGACCGTCATGACGCGCTCGCGGCGGCCGGCGACGCCCCTGGTCACGATTGCCGACCCGAAGGCCGGGCGGCGCCGGAACCCGAATCGCCAACTGGGCGGGTGAGGACTTTCACGAAACCTTCCGCGGATCAGTACTGGATGACGCTCGTCGTCTTGTACGCCGAGAGTCGGTCTCGGCCATGGAGAGAGAGCAGCTCCACCAGGAACGCCAGACCGACGATCTGACCCTTCAATCGCTCGACCAGCTCGATGGTTCCCCTGACGGTTCCACCGGTCGCGAGCAGGTCGTCGACGACGAGCACGCGCTGACCCGGCTGGATGGAATCCTTGTGGATCTCGAGGGTATTGGAGCCATACTCGAGGGCGTACTCCACCGACACGGTCTCGGAAGGAAGCTTGCCCAGCTTTCGAACGGGGATGAACCCCGCGCCGAGCTTGTAGGCGATGGGACCGCTGAAGATGAAGCCGCGCGACTCCATTCCCACCACCAGATCGACGCCCAGATCCACATAAGGTTCGACCATCAAGTCGATGGCGTCCTTGTAGGCACCCGCATCCTTGAGCAGAGTCGTGATGTCGTAGAAGAGGATGCCCGGCTTCGGAAAGTCCGGAATCTCTCGAATCTTGGCTCGCAGATCCTCGGCTGACATGTCGAGGCGGTCCTCCAGGCGGTGGGGCTCGGTTCGGCAGGCGAAGTCTACCGCAGCGCCCGACCCGCCCGGCGGCCGTCCGCGGATTCGCCGAGCACCTAGGGTTGTGGAGGCAGCGAGGCCGCGACCGGCGATACCGACGGTTTGGACCACGCCACGAGGATGGGGACGAGTTGGGCGTCGATGGCCGGGCCGAGCGTGGCAGAGAAGGTGGCCGTCAGATGGTGATCGTCACGCCACACGATCATGTTGTCTATTACCACCGGGCAGTTGCCCGTCCCGGGGCAGATGGCGTTGGTCAGATCGATCAATCCGGCACCGGTCCCCGCGGAAGCGTTCTGCTCGCGCGTGCCCATGGACGACCCAAAGGCGCGGGAACGGGTGATGGCGCACTTCCGATAGTCCGACAGGTACGTCGAAAGGCAATCGGGAACCTTCTCGTATGTCGGCAGCGGCGGATCCTGGATGATCACGACCTTGGTGGTCGACGGGATCTTCAGGATCATCCGGACCAGAGCGTTCGACTCGGCGGTGACGGTTTCCTGGCCCGCATCAGCGAGCGTGATCCACCGGCTGTTCGAGATGAGCACCAGGTCCGGCGGGGTCTTCTGTAGCCTGCTCAACACGACGCTGTTCCACGAATCGCACTCGGGGTACAACGTGGTCGGTGGGCCGAACCAGCCCGTCTTGAGATCCAGGAATGGGCAGTTGATCTTCAGATACGGGATCAGCTTCCAGCCGTGGGCCTTGGCCACCTCGTTTACGCCCGGGAACAGAGCCGAGGCGTGCGAATCGCCGACGATGGCCACGGTGTAGGTGCCGTTGGGATTGCCGTAGACGCACTTGCTGTTGGGAACGGTAGTCGCTTGCCAGCCCAGGCAGTTGTCGTGCCACGGCGCCTCGTAATCGGTTGCGGCTTTACCCAGAGCGGGGCGGATTGAGCCGGTAATCGCGAAGCTGGTGGGGTCGACGAGTTCCGGCGTGGGCGAGAGCGCGGGCGTCATCTCCGGGACGGGCGTGGGCGTCTCCGCCGGGGCTGACGGCCCCGGGGTCGGCGACGGCGAGGGCGACGGAGTGGCGGGAAGCGTGGCGGTGGGTGATGGCGGGGCCTCGGTGGGGCCCTCGAGGCTCGCCAGCGCGGATTGGGCGCCGAAGTCGAGGCTCGCGCCTACCAAGGCCACGGCCAGCATGACCGCCACCCCGGCGGCCACGATCCGGCTCGGCCGGGGCAACGGGATGACGCCGCGGCGGAACGGCTCCTCGATGAAGAACCAGCTGGCGGTCGCCACCGGAATGGCGATGGCCGCCAGGGCCAGGGCCTGGTTCGGGGACAGCACGGGCTGCGTCGGGTTGGTGAGGTACAGACCGCCGAGAATGAGTATCGGCCAGTGCCACAGGTACAGCGAGTAGCTGATCTTCCCCAGGAAACGGATCGGGAAACGGCGGAGCAGGATTCCGGGACCGGTCGGCTCCGGGCCGGAGGCGATCAGCAGGACGCCGGCTATCGTCGGAATGAGAGCGGCGGTTCCGGGGTATGGCGTACCGAGCGAATCGATCGCGACGGCAGCCGTGATGAGAGCCGCCAGGGCGCCCCAACCGGCAAAGGCCAGCAGCTGGCGCAGGGCGCCGCGGATCTTGTCGGGTAGCCCATCGAATGACCCCGCCCCAACCGCCAGCAAGCCGCCGGCGCCGAGCTGCCAGGCCCGCGTCGGAAGCATGTAGAAGGCCGTTGACGCGGAGCTCTCCGTAAGGGCGAGGCTGGCGATGAACGACGCGACGATGATGACCGACAGAGCCACGGCGGCGCCGGGACGCGGCCACTTCCAGGCCACGATGGCGAGTACCGCCGGCCAGATGAAGTAGAACTGCTCCTCGACGCCGAGCGACCAGAAATGCAGGAACGGCGAGTAGTTGACCGGATTGAAGTAGTCGGTCGTCATGGCGAAGCGGATGTTCGCCACGGACAGGGCGGCCGATGCCGCGTCCTCCATCGTCGACGACCGTTCCACGAGCGTGACCAGGGAGTTGGCCAGCGGGATGGTGATCAGCAGTGTGACCACGGCCGCCGGGAGGATGCGTCGAACGCGCCGGGCGTAGAAGCGGGAGAAGCTGATCTTGCCGCTGCGCAAGCGCTCGCGGATCAGCAGGCCCGTGATGAGGTAACCGGAGACGACGAAGAAGAGGTCGACGCCGATGAAGCCGCCGGAGGGCCAGAAGTCCCCACTCGGGAGGTGGACGAACCCGATGTCAGCGCCGTCGAAATGGAAGGACCAGGCGGAGAGCAGAGCGGCGTGGAACAGCAAGACAAGGAGGATCGCGACGCCCCGCAGCCCCTCGATATCGGGACGGAAGCCGTCCTTCTCGCCAGCGCCGCGCTTCTCTCTCGGATGCGCGACGCCCGATATCGACTTTTCCGCTCGCTGCATCGCACATCCTCATCGGCCGGGTTCACCCGGACGCGTGGCGGCCGTGGCGCGGGGTGCGACGGAACGTACCGGCTTCCCGTGACGGACCCCCACCGGGGTCCGGCCTGCGTCCACTCTCCGATATAGGCCGCCAATAGGTTACGCGATAGCGACCCGATGCGGCGGCGGGCTCGTCCGGCGCTACTCCGGTCGACCCTGGGCCTCGGCCGCTCGCTCGCGTGCGAGGCGTTGGTCCTCGGCGGCGGGCAGGAGACGCGACACCACCGACTGGGCCACGTTCCACGACCGCGCCGGGTCTCGAGGCAGTCGGATGCGGGCCTGGTTCGTTCCGAAACGGACGACGTCGCGGCCCATCGGGGCGAGGGCACGCATCGCGGCAGCCCGCGACAGAGTCCCGAGTCGGACAACGAGCTCGCCTTCCTCGCGCGACACGGATGCTATGCCGGCGCTCTCGGCGGCCATTCGCAGCTCCACGACCTCGAGCAGCCTCAGAACCGGCTGCGGCAGCGGCCCGAACCTGTCGACGAGCTCCTGGCGGAACGCCGCCAGCTCGCCTGCGGTTCTGACGCGGCCCAGGCGGCGGTATAGCTCGAGCTTCTGGGCCGTCTCGGGGACGTAGGAGTCCGGCATGTGGGCATCGACGGGCAGGTCGACGACGGCGCCCGGGCGTTCGATGAGGGCCGGTCGACCTTCGAACTCGGCCTTCTGCTCCTCAACCGCCTCGGCCAGGAGCCGCGTATAGAGATCGAAGCCGACGGCGGCAACGTGGCCGTGCTGCTCCGCGCCAAGGATGTTGCCGGCGCCGCGGATCTCCAGGTCGGAGAGAGCGATCTGGAAGCCGGCGCCGAGTTCGGAGGCATTGAAGATGGCCTGCAATCGCTTGCGGGCGACGTCGGACAGCTTCTCGCGGCGCCGGTACAGCAGGTAGGCGTAGGCCCGGCGCGACGAGCGTCCGACCCGGCCGCGGAGCTGATAGAGCTGGGCCAGGCCAAGCGTGTCGGCGCGGTCGATGATGATCGTGTTGGC
>PMKV01000144.1 GCA_003157875.1 Chloroflexota bacterium | reverse complement strand
GAACGGTCATGCCGGGTTGCGGTAGAAGAAGAAGATGTGGTCCATGTCAGTGCCCTCGACATTAACGGGCCCCGGAGCCTGTGTCAAATCGCCGGAGGCTTGTCGTCCCAGCCGCTGCCGGACGAGTACAGACTCTCCAACCAGATTGACCGCGGTGTTACGTTGGAACGTCGGAGAATGCCGACGGCCGAGTGTCCGCCCGCTCCGGTGGAGGATTGGTCGATGAGCGAACCGAGACGAACCGCGGAGAGGAATGCGGGTGCGTTCCTCGGGCCGGACATGCTAGTCCCGGCACCGATGAATGCCGATACCGCAGGGTCAGGGCCGGGAGAGCCTGGGCCCGAGGACGAATGGAAGATTCCGGCGTGGCGTGACGACGAGGCGGAGGACAAGGCAGGGGCGGTCCCGGAGCCGGTGCACGCCGGCCACGACAGCTTGCTGCACCGTCTGACGCATAGAGGCTGACCGGCCGACCGGACACTTCCCGCGCTGCGAGCCGGTGTGCCGCCTACTTGATCTCGCTGACGGACCACACCTGGTGCAGGACGTAGGCGCCGTCGGTAGCCGGGTCGACCAGGTTCGGCTGGGCGCCCTGAACCACCACGTACGGGTGGAGACGGAACTGGACCAGCTTCTTGCCATAGAAGGTGGCTTCGACTACTACGCCTTCCATCGTCTGGCGGCTCCAGCTCTGGTCGAACAGGAAGTTGCCGTGGCTCCCGATCGCGAACTGGGGACCGTTGGGGCCGGGCAGCACTGAGGCCCAGGAGGCCCAGTGCGTGCCGCTCCCAAGGATGTCGTCGGCGCCGCACGAGTAGAACAGGGCGCGCTGCGCCTCCTGATCGCTCGTGATGTTCGCGTGGTACTCCGGCCAGCCCCATTGCGGCATCGCGATCACAATGTCCGCGACCTTCTTGGCGGCCTTGATGGAGTTGCAGGCGTTGTCGGTGGTGAGGGGCGCGACGCCGGGGTTTGTGGCGGTGGCAGCGGCCGAGCCAGTGATGTCGTCCCAGCCCACGAAGGCGAACGTGACGCCGCGAACGTCCACGACCGCGGGCGCCAGAGCGTCAGCGAGGGTCTTTCCTGCGCCGGTGTGCTTTATGCCGGCCGCATCCAGGTAGTCGATCGTCTCCAGGATTCCCGATCTGCCGGCGTCGGTGATGTGGTTCGAGCCGAGGGTGACGACCTTCAGTCCGCCCGTCTTGGCCAGCAGCGGCGCGACTCTCGGGTCGATGTTGAAGACCATGCCGTCGTTGTGCTGCACCCAGTCCTTGATCATGGGGCACTCGAAGTCGTTGGCGCTGACGTCGTTGTCCGAGATCAGTGCGGCGAGCTGGCCGCTGTCGCCGTTGCGCGCGATGATCGGAACCTCCCAGCCCCAGCCGTACGGGTCAGGCTTCGTGCCACGGTAGTGCACCGTGCCCCCGTCCAGGACCCAGTCCCAACCCTTTTTCATGAAGTCCGCTTCATAGGAGACGCCGCGGTCCGGGCAGGTGTCGCCGGTGGAGATGAGCGTTCGCACGTCGTTGGAGTCGTAGGCAGTCCAGTCGGCGGGAGTGGCGACGACGCCGTACAGCATGTACGCCTGGCTGCGGCGGTTGGGACCGCCGAACAGGTCCGCGTCGCCCACCGCAAGGACTTTGACCGAAGGAGTCACGAGGCCCGGCGGCAGGAGTGCCATGAGGCCTGCCGTCTTGTGGACCGTGGCCACGATCTGCGTCGCGGGCAGGCAGGGTGTCGAGGAGGAGATGGCCAGGATCGTTGCGCCGTAGCTGAGTCCCAGGAGCTCGCAGGGCAAGGTGATCTTGCCGGCTGCCAGGGCCGCCGTGAGGTTGGCCTGGCTGATACTGGTCGGGGCGTAGTCGTAGCGCGCGATCACGACGACCGGGAAGGGCGCGGGGGTCGGCGTGGGCGTGGGTGCTGGTGTCAGTGCCGGCGATGCGGCGGCGACCTTCGCCCACGGAGTCGGAGTCATGACCATGGAGGACTTCGGCGACGGCGTCGCGGCGCCACCGCCCAGCAATCCGGAAGCTGCGGCAGTACCCACGACGCAGACGACCGCCACGGCGCCGATCAACACGAGGACGCGCGGCAGGCGCCGGACCGCGCCCGCCTCTATCTGGTTTCGCATGTTCTTCAGCCGCGAGAACGGCACGCCATGTCCTCCTTGCCATTCGGCAATCAGCCTAGCCTTGTCGCGCCCGATTCGCTCGGCCTGCACGCGGGCAAGGCAGTCCCGAGAGCGCCCGACCGTCAAGTGGACGGTTACTCACCAGCCGTAGTCCGCCCCTTGCCGGGCCCAGCGGGCTCGTCCAGACTCGGATGCAGAACGACCCCGAGAGGCCTTCTCGGGGTCGTATCACGTTCGGAGGTTGGCGCGCCCGGCGGGACTCGAACCCACGACCTCCAGGTCCGCAACCTGGCGCTCTATCCACTGAGCTACGGGCGCACGCCGCTGTGCCTCGGCGATGGCGGACTGGCGGAGAGGGAGGGATTCGAACCCTCGAGGCAGGTTACCCCACCTGGCGGTTTAGCAAACCGCTGCACTAGACCGACTATGCGACCTCTCCAGGAGCCACAGCGGCCGGGATTCTAGCATGGCCGACGACCCCCGCAGCAACGGGTCCGCCGCCAGAAGCCCAGCCGGGGCCGTGAACAGGTCGGTCCGGACCTATTCCTGGGGGAATCCCTCGAGCTTGAAGCGAACGTAGAAGCTCGACAGAAGTCCGCCCCGGACCCGCTCGCGCTGGATGTCGGCCGGCTCCAGGCCTGCCTCGGTGGCGACGCCGGCCATCTCGGCCGGCGTGAAGGAGAGCAGCCCAAGGTCGTAGATGAGGGCAACGCCGCCCGGCCGCAGAACCCGGGCGATCTCGGCGAAGGCTTCGGCCGGCTCGGTCCAGTGGTGCAGGCTGAGGGTCGAGACCACCAGGTCGATCGAGGCGTCGTCGAAAGGCAGATCGGCCGCGTCGCCAACGATGAAGCGCAGTCGACCATCCGTCGTGGCGTGGCGCCCGGCCCATAGCAGCATGCTGGGGGAGAGGTCGATGCCGACGATCCGAGCGTCCCGGAGGCGGCGCGACATGGCCACGGCAAGATCACCCGGCCCGCAGCCCAGATCCAGGATCAGCGGTCGGTGGATCCGGCCGCGCGCTGCCAGCTCGCGCGCCGCGTCCTCCGCCACGCGGCGGTACAGGTGCTCGAAGATAGGCGCGAAGAAGTGGACGTAGGTGTTGCTGCCGGGCTCGGTGAAGCATTCGACGCGGGCGTCGAGGCGGCGGGCCAGGGCGCGGCCGAGTCGCCGCCCGGGCCTGGTCAAGGCTGCGATGAGCCCGAGCAGGAGGATGGCGGAGAGGAAACGACGCAGCCCTCTGCCACGCTGCACGTCCCGGGGGCGCCCGACCTCCGCCCCGGCTTCCCGCGCGGAGGAAATCTTGTAGTCGCGGCCGGGGAATCTCATTTCAGGTACAAGTCCGCCTTGGTCACGAGGTCGGCGGGGCGCAACGCGGGGCTGACGCGGATTCGCGGCATCTCCAACCGGTTACCCCAGGTCTCGGGCTGGTGGCCGGATTGGATCACGGCGGTCTCGATGCCGGGTGTTGCCGCGACCTCTGCCTCGACCCACGTGTTGGTGAAGCCTGCTGGGTAGCAGAAGGACCTCGGCCAGACGCCGACGTCGGCGGCGATGATCGCCGAGGCGTCGTAGATCTCGCTCTTCAGCTTCTCGGGTTTGAGCACGTATGGGCGCAGATCCTCGTGGCTCATGGTGTGGTTGCCGATCTCGTTCCCGCTCGCCACGAGGCTCCTGAGTTCCGCCACCTTGAGGTGATCCGGGTGGTCGATCATGCTGCCGATGACGAAGTAGGTCGCCACGAAACCCTCGCTCTGGAGGATTGGGCGGGCGTATGTGTAGCCGTCCTCGTAGCCGTCGTCGAAGGTGACGACGAAGCTCTTTGGCGCTGGCTGGATGCCGGTGCGCATGTCCTCACCGAGCTCGCCCATGGTTATGGTGTGGTAGCCGGCCCCGGCCATGGCCTTCATCTGCGCGGCAAAGGTCTCCGGCGGCACGATCAGGCTCACCGCGTACCCGGTCTCGCCGGCGTAGGGCTTGACGCGGTGGTACTCGAGGATCGGGACATGGAACTTGAGAACCATGTTGGCGAGGCTCTTCTCCGATGGCAGCGGCGTCGGCGCCGGGACGGTGCCACATATCTCGTCGACGCCGGGATCGCATAGCACGGCGGGGAATGCCGTGGGCGCCGCTGGCGGCGTGGCCGACACGGTCGGCTGAGGTGTCCCCGCGGGCGTCCACGTTGTTGGCGTCCCCGCGGGCGTCCCCGTTGTTGGCGTCCCCGTTGGTTTCCCCGAGGGCGTCTCTGTTGGTGTCTCCGCGCGTGTCCCCGTGGGCGTCGCCGTTTCGGCCGGTGTCGACGCGATGGCCGAGTCGGCGGGTTTGGCAACGGCGATCTCGCTTCGACCCGGCGCAGAAGAACTGGGGCCTTTAGGGCGGTCAATCCCCGCGTCCGCGACCGCGACGAGGGCGACGATCAGCACGAGAACCGCGCCAGCACCAACCGAGGCGGCATGAACCGGCCGGCGCCCAGGCAGGCGTAGTCTGGCGATGGCATGAAGTCTCTCCCTCACGGCAGGTATTGTGAAGGCAGATCGATTGCCATGTGAAGTGTCGCCGGCGGCCGGAACCTGCACGCCGGCGGTATGCTCGGCCCGACGGCCTCCCGCCGAATGGAGCGATATGGAACGCATCGGGTTCGTTGGTCTGGGGACCATGGGCGCCTCGATGGCGGCCAACCTTCTTCGAGCCGGTGCCCAGCTGACGGTCTGGAACCGCACTTCCGGCAGGGCCGCGGCTCTCGTGGAGTCGGGCGCGGTCGAGGGCTCGACTCCCGCCGGGGTGGCGGCTGCCTCGGACGTTACCGTCGTCTGCGTCTCCGACACGCCCGACGTTGAGGCCGTGCTCTTCGGCCCCGACGGGGTCGCCGCCGGCGCTCGGCCGGGAAGCCTCGTCATCGATTGCTCGACGATATCGCCCGAGGCCACGCGAGACTTCGGTGGAAGGCTCGCCGGCCACGGCGTCGCAATGGTGGACGCCCCGGTCTCGGGCGGCTCGGAAGGGGCGCGCCTCGGCACCCTGACCATGTTCGTCGGAGGAGAGGAGTCGGACGTGGCTCGGGCCGAGCCGGTCCTGAGAGCTCTCGGCAAGACGATCACGTACCTCGGTCCGCTTGGCAGCGGTCAGTCCGCCAAGGCCGTCAATCAGGTGGTCATCAGCGGCGCCTATCTGGGCGTTGCCGAAGGGATCGTCCTCGGAATCAAAGCCGGCCTGGATCCGCACCGACTCGTCGAAGCTCTCGCGGGCGGCTCCGCGCAGAGCTGGGTCCTGGCCAACCGCAGCGGCCGGATGATCGACGATGACTACCCGCTGGGCTTCCGACTGGCTCTCCATCGCAAGGACCTGGGCATCGCCCTCGAGCTTGCGGCCGAGACGGGCGTGATGCTCCCCGGCGCGATGCTCGCCGCCGCCCTCGAGGATCGCCTCCTGGCCGGCGGCCACGGCGACGAGGACATGTCCGTTCTCGCCCGCGCCGTTCGGGAGCTTGCGGAGCCGGCGATGGCTCCGGACGGCGCGGGTCGCGGCCGCGGGCCTGTATGATCCCGTCATGAACTACGAGCTGTTCATGGGCGAGGCGTTGGCCGAGGCCCAGATCGCGCTCGATCAGGGCAAGGCACCGATCGGGGCCGTAGCCGTCGTCAACGATGCGATGGTGGCCCGGGCCCACGATCGAGTTCAGGAATCCAACGACCCCACTGCTCATGCCGTGGTTGTGGCCCTGCGCGAAGCGAGCCGTAAGATGGGCCGCGCCCGTCTCGCGGACGCCACGATCTTCGTCACCCGCGAGCCCTGTCCGATGTGTGTCGGTGCCCTCCTGGCGAGTGACGTCGAGGCCCTGGTATTCGCAGTCACGAACCAGATCGACGGCGCGGCGGGTGGCGTCATGCAGCTCGCCCAGGACGTCAGGTTGAGCCGCAAGCTCAAGGTTGTGAGCGGTATCCGTTGCGACGAGGCCGAGGAGCTGTTTGCGCAGGCCGAACCGATCGAACGGCTTCGCTCCGCCGAGAGGCTCAAGCCCGCTGTCGGCTGACGGCTGACGATGCCGACCCGGATCTATCGGGGCCGGAGGTTCGCCCGCCTCTGGTATCCTCTCGCGCGGAGAGGTGTCCGAGTGGTTGATGGTGCCGCTCTCGAAAAGCGGTGTGCGAGAGCACCGCGGGTTCGAATCCCGCCCT
>PMKV01000035.1 GCA_003157875.1 Chloroflexota bacterium | reverse complement strand
GTTATGGTCGGGGCGAGAGGATTAGAGCCGACACACCGTCGCCATCTTTGCTGATCCCGGTCGCGAACATGCCGAGCTACCGAGCCTCTGCGTTCGGAGCCGCGCGCCACTGGCCATAACCTCACGCGGCCCCACACTCCATCGCGCCGGGTCCGGCCGTTGTCGACACCGCGTGATGGGGCTGGGCCTCACGTTCATCTTCGGCAATGCAGAGCCCTCTTGTGACCGAGTGCTCTGCTAGTATTCTGTCTTCCTCGGCCGAAGCCAAGGTCGATGCGGATGGTGAGTATTGCTGGGGGGCTGTGGGGGGGGGT
Source organism: Chloroflexota bacterium (assembly GCA_003157875.1). Taxonomy (GTDB): domain Bacteria; phylum Chloroflexota; class Limnocylindria; order Limnocylindrales; family CSP1-4; genus Fen-1039. The sequence continues at coordinate 28,338 of PMKV01000035.1, read as the reverse complement.
GATACACACGAGCTTCGCGCAGTTGAGGTCGGACGAGGAGATGTCTCGCCAGGCTGATCTCGCCACTGCTTACCTCCGGCGGGTGGCCGATGCCACCCATGCCGTCCCGGGTGAGCCCGTTGCGAGAGCAGTCCGGATGCTCGTTGAGGCGCGGGCGGCGGGCGCGACGGTATTTGTCTGCGGGAACGGCGGCAGCGCCGCGATCGCGAGTCATCTCGCGGTTGATCTGCTAGTGACGGCGAGGCGGGATGGCACTCTGCCGCTTCGGACAGTTTGCCTATCGGACTCTACACCCACCTTCACGGCAGTAGCCAATGACCACGCGTACGCCGATGTCTTCGCTTCGCAGGTTACGTGGCTGGCCCGCCCGGGCGATCTCGTCCTCGGCATCAGCTCGAGCGGTCGATCAGCGAACATCGTTCGGGCCCTAGCCAGAGCACATGACCTCACGCTCCCAACGATTGCTTTGGTCGGGTTCGACGGCGGCCCAGTGGCAGAAACGGCGGATCTCGTGATCTATGTACCAGTTCACGACTCGGGGGTTGTAGAGGACGTACACTCCGCGATCTGTCACGCGCTTGCGCGTGGTCTTGCCGCCTCTTGCCCAGAGGCCGGCTAGGTGGGTGCGTGGGCTATCGGGCGCGCCCCGGGGGCGGTATTTCTGGACCGAGACGGAGTCATCAACGAGGACCCATCGGACTACGTGACCTCTTGGGCATCGTTTCGCTTTCTGCCGGGGGCCCTCGAGGCGTTGTCCTTCCTCACAGCGCACGCGATTCCGCTAGTGGTTGTCACCAACCAGGGAGCCGTCGGGCGAGGGCTGGCCTCGAGGGAGGCCGTAGATGGTCTGCACCGCCGAATGCGCCAGGCGATCGAAGACGAAGGCGGAAGACTTCTTGAGGTGCTTACCTGTTTTCACTCGCCTCAGGCAGGCTGCAGTTGCCGGAAACCTGCGCCGGGGCTCCTACAAGAGGCGGCGGCGAGACACGGTATCGACGCCCGCCGGAGCATCCTCGTGGGCGATCATGCGAACGATCTTGAGGCCGCCAGACTAGCCGGTATACGGTCCATCATCGTTCTAAGTGGACGGACGGTGGGGCAGCAGATCCCTCTCCCGTCGGGATGTATCGGTGTTTATCGGGACTTGTTGTCGGTGGCTCATTGGTTGATCGATGACAGCCACTTGGTTTCTGACGAAGCCTGCGGGACACCGCCCGCGCTAACGCAGTACGCTGTCGAGTAGGACGGTGACCCCTGCACGCTCAAAAGCGAAATCAAGGTGGCGAAGGCCTAGTCGCTCGAGCGTACTGATTACCCGCTGGCGGGACAGGTCAGGGACATAGAGCAAAAGGAAGCCGCCACCACCAGCGCCAGCGATCTTGCCGCCCAGCGCTCCCGCGACTAACGCGGCTTCATACCAGGCGTCAATTGCAGAACTGCTGATGCCCGTCGCTATACGCCGCTTCAGGAGCCACGACTGGCCGAGGAGCCGGCCGTATCCATCGAGATCGCCGTCCTCGAGCAACCTGATCGCTCGCTCTGCGAGTTCCCGGATTCCGTGGAGTGCTTGGAGCGAGTCCGGACTCTTCGATGCGGCCTTCGCTTCCTGATCGCGGAGGATGGTGCTGGAATTGCGAGTCTTTCCGGTGTGGAAGAGCAGGAGTCGCTGCTCGAGATTCCGCCGGGCGCCCTGCGGCAATTGTATTGGCGATACATGCACTCCGGTCTCACTGAACCGAATGACGTTCATGCCACCAAAAGCGGCCGCATACTCGTCTTGGCGTCCGGCGGGCTGTCCAAGGCGGTCGATCTTGACGCGGCATGCTACCTGCGCGACGGAATCGGGCTCCGGCAGAGCGCCTTTCAGCGTTAGCAGTGCGTGAGTGAGAGCGACCGCAACCGATCCAGATGAGCCTAGCCCGGTCCCGGGCGAAACCTCGGATGCGATAAAGATCTGGAGACGCTGATGGGCCTGGACCTCATCAAGGATCGCCTTGGGAAGAGCCAGATCGATGCCGAAAGAGGGGGCAGATGGGATGTGGCGGACGAACGTTCCGTAGTCAGCCGACAAAATCTGTGTCTCTTCCGAATCGGTCGGTCGAGCAACTACATAGACATGCTTGTCAATCGTGGTCGAGACAACAAGTCCGCCATAGGCGCGGGAGTACGCATCGATGTCCGTCCCGCCCCCGGCAAGGGACAGCCGTAAGGGCGCACGCACGATCAGCGTCTGTTGACCGTTTGGAACGGGCGCGATTGCGCTCAAGGCATTCCGCTCAAGTTCGGTCGATCCCTAGGTGGGCTAGATCTAACGCGCCCAGACTCAACCAGGCGAGACAACGACGCAACAAGAGGAAGTCCATCGTAAATGCAGTGTAGGGGACTCGCTGCCTTGGAGGTTGTCCAGGCCGCTCTCGAAGCCCTCGCGCCCAGTCTCGCCCATTCCCATGTCGCGACACTGTGCGGCGATAGTGTCTCCGGGAAGGGCTGTCGGACACTCTCACCCTGACGCGCCTTGGCGTCTCCGGCAGTCTGCGGCGGGCACAGGGAGTCGACCAGCCCGATAGAGTCGATGGTCGACATCGTTAAGGACCACTGCCACCAGGTGAAGCGCTGAGAGTCGGGCGAGATAGCGCTGCGTTGGGCCGCTGCAGGAATGCTGGCTGCGCAGACCCAGTTTCGCCGCGTCCAGGGCTATCGCGAGCTGCCGACCCTGGCTGCGGCGCTCAAACGTGACCTGAACATGGGGAGCGCTGCGAGCGCCACTAACTGACCCGTATCATCAGCAATCGCAGGAAGCTTTCGCCACGCCAAGTTGGACGACGAGCGGGGCATCTCCCGGCCCTCGTCGAGGGGGTCTAGCTCGGTGGGCAAAGCCGAACGAGCACCCGCAGGGGCTGGATTGTTCGAACATGGGCGCAAGTTGACTCGCCCGAACCGTATGTGGAGTCGCCAGAAGTGCTCCACGGCTCTCGGTGGGATAGCATGGAATAGTGGACCGGACGCTGCGTCGAGCCAGGCCAAGAGGCCGAGATCGATAGCCTGGCATTGCGGGCAGCGATCAGCGGCCGATGAAAGGGGGACAGCGAGATTACTGAATACAGGCAGGTTCACACAACCGAATGGTTGGAGTATTTTCGGCGACGGGGTTATCCCGATGTACGACCACTTGCGTCGGGAGTCGAGGGAGCGATCTACCGGCTGAAGCGGGGCACCGTCGCAAAGGTCTGGGGACATCGAGCACCTTCAGTTCTCGTCCAGATGCAGAAGTTCTACGCAGACGTGGCCCACACCGATCTTGGCTTCGCTACGCCCGTCATCCTGTCCGTGGAGGAAGCCGACGGCATCGCCATCACCTATGAGCGCGAACTGTACGGTCAGCCGCTGCAGAATCGTTTGACGTTCGAATCTGTGGAATTGGACCCGTCGTCTGTGAACTGCGTGATCGACGTACTCAAAGCCCTAGCCACCGTCCCGGTCACAGAAGCGATGCTGCAGATGCCAGTTCTTGACGAAGATCGTCCATTCCGCGACGAAACTGCCGATTTTCAGACGTCGCTGATTGCGCTGCTTGATCGCCGGGTGCAGCGTTTCGGGGATGTCCTGCGCAGCCAAGTGCCCGATTTTGATTGTCGGTACGCCCGGATCATTGAGAAACTGGCCGGAATCGACAGAGTGCCGCCTTCGGTTATCCACGGTGACCTATTCGGAGAGAACATCCTAGTGGATGAGATGGTCCGGCCTATCTCGGTACTCGACTTTGGGTTTCTCTCCACGGCGGGCGACCCAAGACTGGACGCCAGCATCACGGCTGGGATCATGAACATGTATGGACCACATGCCGAAGCTATAGCCACCGCACTCACGGATCATTTCGCCATGGAGTTGGGGCACTCGTCCGAAGTCCTGCTTATCTATCGTGCAGCCTACGCGGTGGCGACCAGTAACGTATTCAGCGCCGACGGCAGCGATGGACATTTCCCGTGGTGCGTCGCGCAGCTCACTCAGAAGAGGATAACCGCGGCGCTAGGTCTGTGAGGACAACATCTGCTTGCCGAGCGAAACGCGCCAACCGCTCCGGCGTGCCAATGTCGTAGAAGGGCGAATCGACGGCATGAGCGCGGAGGAAAGCTCGCGGAATGAGCCGTTCGTAGAGGCGTGCCAAGTCAATGGGAGGCGCAATTCCGCCCAGGAGCTCAAGCGCCTGCCGGCGTAGAACGAGCGCTCCGCAGTCCACCCATGGAGTCTGTCGCCCAAGTCCGACCCGGTATAGAGTCACAAGATCGCCTCGCACTTCGACATTGCCAGGAACCTCATCGACGGCATCGGTGATGGCCATCACGGCGAGCGCATCGGAGGCCAGCCGATCCAACATCACACCGTAGTCAATGTCGAAGTATGTGTCCCCAAGCACCAGAAGAAACGTCTCCGCCAAGAGGGGGCGGCAAGCCATCAGCGACCCCGCAGTCCCAACCGGGTGAGCGTCGATGTGGAATGTCATGTCCAACTGCCGATACTGCGCCTCGACATGAGCCACTACCTGATCGGATAGGTGGCCCAGGCAAAAGAGGAACCTATGGAAGCCCTGCTCTATCAGCGGATGCAACATTAGGTCGATGAAGGCTCGGCCTCCGACGGGCTGTAGCACCTTCGGGTGCAGCCGGCCGGCCTCGCCCAAGCGTGTGCCCATCCCACCGGCCAGAACCACGACCTGCGTTTCGTCAGGACGCATCACACATCGTTGCGTGGAGAAGCTTGCGCTCGTGGGCCCACAGTACGGCTAACGCCGTAGGGGCATCCTCAATTCGACCGGAGCGAGCGAGGTCCAACGCTTGATCAGGTGTCATCGCCACGACCTCGATGCGCTCGTCCGGATCGGGGCTCGCTTGTCCGAGGCGCACATTCCGGCCCACGTAGAGATGAACTCGCTCGTTGGAGGAGCCGCTCGAGGCCAACACCGTACCCAGGTGCACAAGTTCGGTGCAATCGCCGCCGATCTCCTCGCGAAGCTCCCGTCTCGCCGCTTCGATGGGCTCTTCGGTGGGTTCGATCCGGCCGGCAGGGGCCTCATGGCACCATTGCCGCACCGAGACCCGCCAGACCCGAATCAGGACAATGCGATTGTCCGTTGTCACCGGTAGGACCAGAGCGCAGCCCGGATGGTCGAGGTAGTACCACGTCGAGAGGTCCGCGCTACGACGTACGGTCGCCTTATGGACGGTCAGCCATGGAGATTCAAAGGCAGGCTGGACGTCAAACACCTCCGCGACGTCAGCTTCTGTGCGAACCATTATGCCGGCCCGGCTACGGCAGCCAGGCGCTCGATGACAGACCGCACTACGAGGTCGAGCCGCTCTCGGTCAAGGGTCGGGTAGATCGGCAGGCAGATCTGACGGGCGCACGACGCCTCGGCGCCGGGGAACGTGAGGTGCCCGTAAGCCTCGCCTAGGACCGGCTGATGATGGAGAGGCTCGGAATAGACCTCGCCCGCGAGTTGCACTCCAGCGTCGGCAACGCTGGCCTTGAACGCACTACGGTCGACATCGGGCGCCAGCTGCCCGACGACCTTGTACCCGCTGTAAGGATGGCCCGGGCGCAGCATGAGCAGGCCCGGCACGCCGACGAGAGCCTCTGAATACAAGTCGGCGATCTGCCTGCGGGCCGCCACCTTCTCATCAAGACGGGCCAGCTGTTGCCAACCGACGACCGCCGCGAGTTCGCTCATCCGCCCATTTGTGCCCATTCTGGTGTGATTGCTGACCCAAGCGCTTGCCTTGCCAAGGTTTCTGTAGAGGCGGACCTCCGCCGCCAAGCTTGCGTCGTTCGTGACCACCATCCCACCCTCGCCCGTCGCCAGCACCTTGGTCGCAAAGAACGAGAATGCACCGGCAAGGCCAAACGTCCCCGCATGGCGGTCCCCTCGCACGCTTCCGTGTGCGTGCGCGGCATCCTCGATCAGCGCTATGCCTCGTTCTCTACACCAGTCAATGATCGCTGGCATCTCGCCGCTTATGAATCCTCCCATGTGCACAACTATTACGACGGCGGTCTCGGGCGTCACGACGGCGGTCAAGTCCGAGACTCGTGGCGAGAGAGTGACCTCGTCGACGTCACAGAGGACAACCCGCGCTCCCGCACGCGAGGCAGCTACGAAGGTAGCGAAATTCGTATTGGCCGGCACGATCACCGTTCGACCCCGGACGCCCATCGCCAGCATGATGAGTTCGAGAGCCATCGTCCCGGACGAGACGGCCACGGCATGTTGGACACCAACGTACTGAGCAAAAGCCTGCTCGAAGCGATCGACGTTCCGTCCGGCCGAAAGCCGACCCTCGTCAAGTAGCCGGCCGATCTCAGCCAGTATCAGGTTGCGATCCTCGACGTCGAACACAATCTCCTGCGCCGGTACGATCACAGTGTTCCCTCCTCTCGTGTCAACGTCCACGTTGTCAGAAGATATTCGTCCTGGATGCAGATCAGCGGGCAGGCGTCGCCCGGCCTCATGCGGGGTCCGAGTGCAGTCGCAAAGTCGGCGACTCCACGGGGAATGGTCACGGTCTGACCGCCGCCAGGATTACGGAAAGTGGGCATCGGATCCGAGCCCCCTTCGATGCAAACCAGTACGCCACCGGGCCGCAAGACGCGAACAATCTCGTTGCAGGCTCGCTCGAACTCCGCCATCGCGACCAAGTGCTGCAAGACCGCGACCGTCACGATGACATCGAAGGAGTGATCCGGAAACGGCAGGCACTTGGCCGGGGCTTGGACCAGGATGATGCCGGGGGCCCTGATGTCTTGCGCAGCGCGATTGAGCATTCCGACGCTGCGATCTACTCCAACGACGACCGCAGGCACGTTGGGCTCTTGGACAGCCTCACGGGCATCCGAATGAGTTGGCGCCCCGCGAGCCAGCCAGCCCGTGATCCTACCGATGCCGCAGCCGAGGTCCATGACTCGCCGACCGAGGAGTGGTGGCATCGCCGCAGCCAGGGCGAGGCGCTGTAGCCGATCAACTTCCGCGCACTGAGTCGAGGACCAACGTTCAGTCAGAACCGCGTGGAACTCGTTCCGGTCCGCGCGTTGGTCCCATATGTCCACACGGGTTGCCATGGGTCATTCCCCCTCCAAGGCACCAGTGCCTTCTCCGATTTCCAGGGCGGCCAAGACGGACTCCCGCCAGGGCACGATCTTCTTGTCAGATCGCCTTCCTTGGCCGGTTGGGCGATGAGTCAGAAACGATTGCATGAGGCCCGCCAGCTGGCCAGTTTCGTCGGCGCTAGGCGGAACGATCCGAACCATTTCGCTATTCGCCCAGATTGGCAAGACCGACCTCCTTGACGTGATGACTGGCACGTCGCTGGCTAGCATGTGGGCGACTACCCCGGATGTTTCCCCGAGAGACGGTTCGCGTAGCTGCACGCCGATATCCACTGCTGCCACGAGACTCCAGAACTCGTCGCCGGACGGTACGTATTCGACTATAGTCGTCGTCGCATTGGCCAAATGGCGCAATTCAGCTGCGCCACGACCTACGACCAACAACCGCCCGGATTCGGAGGGGACATCCAGCTCCGCCCACGCGTGCAGCACTTGAGGCAGCCGCTTGTGGCGACCTACGAATCCGAGGCTCCCAAAGACGGTCACGCCATCTGAGATGCCAAGAGCCCCTCGAGCCCGCATCCGCTGCTCAGAAGTCAGAGCCTTCACTGGGAAGTCCAGCGGTCTGACTCGACCTTCGTAGCGCATCTCGAGTTCGGCGAGGGCCTCCCAGGAGTGTGTGAAAACGAACGTCGCTCGCTCGACGACTATTCGTTCGAGACCTAGATCGAGGTACTGAAGGCTCCGGTCTACTTTCATGAGCGCGGCGAGTTCTTCAGAACTGTCAAACGTTCGATGCAGAGCGTCGCCGAATATCTCTCGCACCTGCCTGTTGGTATTTGCATCGAGGAGGTCGTGGTTCTCGACGAAGAACTGACTCAGGATGTGCTCGTGCAGGATCATCGGGCCCGGCCGCTCGGCCGCGGCCCTGAAGGCGGCTACGCTTTCGCGTCCGCCCCCCATTTGGTACAGGACAAGGTCGAAGTCGTACGGGCACCGGTAGTTGTCAAGTGAGATGAATTCCACCCTAACGTCGCCAGAAAGGAGCGTGCTTCCCGTCAGGGAGTAGTCCGCGATGCCGGAAGCAGAGCCGGGCAGCGGCGTATAGATACCCAAGGTTGGCCGGATGGCGCTCACGCTTTCTCCCCGACCAAATCGCGATACAGGGTGAGCATGCGAACGGCGTTGGCTCTGGAGCCGAACCGCGCCCGGACCGCTTCAGCCGCCTGGGCAGCCGCGATTGCGTATTGCCCAGGCCTGTCGAGCGCGTCCGAGATCGCCCCTGCCAGATGGCTCACCTCCCAGCCCCTTGTGAGCAGCATTGGGAACTCGCCGAGAACTTCGACCGCCCCAGAGGTCGGTGTGGCAAGGACGGTCTTCCCTGCCGCGAGCGCCTCGATCGCGGCCAGACCGAGCCCTTCTGCGAGTGCGGGCTGCACCACTAGGTCAGCGGCCTCGATCAGCCGTTGAAGCTCGGCGTCGCTCGCACTTTCGACCAGAACGGCATAGCCACCGGTCTTGCGGCAGCCGGCGTCCAGTTCATCCCGGTAGGCCACAGATGCGGCGTCGCAGGCACCGACAAAGGTGCAGCTCACGGCACGGCCTTCGGCGCGTAGCTGCGCAATCGCGTCAAGGAGGACCAGCTGGTTCTTCCGCGGCTTGAATCGACCGATCGAGAGGATGCGCGACCGTTGGCCCGGCACCCGAGCCTTGCGAGGGGGTGCGGAAATCCACGGCCGGATTGAGCTTTCGACGACCGCGGTGGTCAGTTCGCTGCGTCCGTATTCGATCGCCTGCCTGGCAAAGGTTTCGCTGCCAGCGATCAGTAGATCGATTTGTGGCAGATTGAAAAGGAAACGCGATCTAGCTGCCCCCAGCCCATCTCGCTCCGGTTGGGTCTCATGCGGGGTGACAACTAGGCGGCAGCCGAGATGTTCCTTGAGTACCGCACCCAGTAGGAATGAGACTTGGCACTGGGCGTGGATGATGTCTGGTATGCCGATCGCGGCATCATCAATCACCCGCGCGATCTCGGAAAGCAGGCTGAAGATGCCTTCTTCCCACCCCACGGCGTCTCGAAGATCCTGACGGCCGAGTCCAAGGGTTGTCGTACGGATCACGCGAACTCCGTTGACCGACTCGGTGTGAGGAATGTGTCGGTGTCCGCGGTCTGTCAACAAACTCACCCGCTGCCCGGTCTCAACCAGGGCTTCGGCGAGTGCCCTAGTGTGAGTCTCCGCGCCGCCGACGTATGGCACATAAAGCGGGGCGATCATCAGGATATGCACGGTCGATCACCATCGGTCCAAGTCCGCCCAAGACGCCTCATGACGACACGAGCCCCATGTGCCCGGGAAGGCAGCAATCCGACGAGCATGCCGCGAGCCGGCTCAACGCTCTGGGCATTGAGTGAGACACGTCAATTGGCCTAGTCGTCCTGGGGTTGCAGTGACCTTGCCGAAGCAGCGCTTGGTTCCTTCGGCGGGTCTTCGAGGCCGAACATTCCTCGCGCCGTCGCTCTGACAGCCTCTGCAGATGTGTGGCTCGGCCGCCAGCCCAAGGCCAGGAGGCGTGCCGGATCGGGATGAAGTGCCGTAGCGTCCCCCTGCCAGCTGCTGCCCCCTTCAAACTGGAGTTCGGCGACAACCTGCGGACAGCATTGAGCAACGATGCCTGCCACTTCCGCCACGGTGATGCTGTCAGTGTTGCTCACATTGAGCGCAGACCAGCCGCCCGCGGCACCGCCAGCAGAGGTCAGGAGGGCCGACACGCAGTCATCGACGTGTACGAAGCTGCGACGCTGCCTCCCGTCACCGAGCACTTTCAGCTTCGATGGGTCCTCCCGAAGCTGCCCGACCAGGTCGGAGATGACGCCACGCCTTGCTCTTGGGCCGACCACATTCGCCAGTCGACACGCGACGCCTCGGGTGCCCGTGCGCTGCGTATAGGCACACAGAAACGCCTCGGCGGCCGCCTTTGCCGCGGCAAACAAAGTGGCCGGTCGCACGGCTGTCATTTCTTCAACGGCCGCCGCCGTCGGGCCGTAGACAAGTTGTGTCGAGGTCAGGACGACGACGGCCGGTGGATCGGCGCAGAGGCCTTCGAGAAGGGCCACGGTTCCACCAACAGTGATTTCGTAGTCGTCCCAACGGCCCGCCCTCCCGGGTCGGTTTTCGGTGTTCGCTGCGAGGTGGAAGACAACGTCGTATTTCCCGGCGAGACCGGCAAGAGCCTGCCGATCCCGAACATCTCCGATTACCTGCCGAAGGCGCGGGTGGTCAACGGGGACCGATCGCAGGTCGAACGCCGTAACGTTGTAGTCGCGGGCCAACAAGGCCTTGGTGAGCGGGGCTCCGATGAAGCCGGCCGCGCCCGTAACGAGCGCTGCGCCGCCCCTCTTATTTGCCGTTTCCTCTGGTGGCCAATTCATGATCCCGCCCCAATCGAAAGCAACTCCGTCAAGCTGGTGATACGTGCCTCGACGCGGAGTCGGTCGTCTGAGGAGTACACGCCGAATGGGTCGTACAGGATGGTCCGCACGTTGGCATCGGTCGGCGCGTCCAGGGTGTCGCTGATGTAGATGCACCGATCGAGGGGCACACCCAATGCGACAGCTCCCATTTGAAAGATCCTCAGATCGGGTTTCTTGATGCCTAACTGCGTTGAATCCAGGACCCCATCGACCAGGTGCCTCAAGCCGCATGCCCGCAGTTCGTGATGCGCGTCACCCTCGGAGTTGGTGATCACGTAGCGTGGAACTGAGCGATCGAGTTGGTTCAGCAGCAATAGGGCATCGGGATTTGCGACGCTCCACAGGCGCACCGGAGGGATCTCAGCGATGACCTTGGTCCACAATCGGACCGCTGCCCGTGGTGAGCAACCAACCGCCTCTCCCCAATTGACTTCGAATGATCGGCTCTTGGGTAGGTGCACGTCCCGGTTTCGGTTTGCGCTATGCATCGCGCTGATCGCAAGCGCCGGGGTCACTGCGATCCCCATAGCGGCCGCTTCAGCCGCTATCAGTTCACCATCGGGACGAACCAAAACGCCCCCGCTATCAAGGAGCAAGGCACCCGCACCAAGGCTGGATCTGATCGAACTCACCGAGACGACCTCCCCGAATGCATGCGACCCGTTTCTGTTTCAGGACCCCTGACGTCGTGGCGCACCCGAGTCCCAACTGAAGCCTCGATCCACCGCAGCGAATGCTCGATCGCCTCTTGAAGGCCCGACCAACTGAAGCCATGTTGCCCGGGCGACGAGCATACTGTGACGCCCGCCCTCGAGGCCGCAGCGGCTAGGACCAACTGCTCGTTAAGTCTGTCCGGCTCGTCTTCGGCAAAAACCAGACAGATCGGAGTGTCCGATTGCACGAGAACCTCGATGTCATCGTGATCGCGGACATCGCGCTGGTAGCGCAGGCCGAGCGGCAAACCGCACCATTCGGTTGCCACGCCCCCGTCTACCCGTAGAACCTTTGGGGGCGGCCCTTCGATTACAGTCTCTCGAAGGATCGGGCCCCACAGAACCAGTCCGACAATGCATCGCTCGAGCGCCGCTCCCCGTAACCCAACCCGTGCGCCGGCACTGTTGCCCAACACGACGATCGATTCGAAGTGCTCGGCCTTCAGGGCTTCGATGACTGCCGATAGATCCTCGACCCTGCGCGACCAGGTCATGTCCTGGAATCGGCCGGTACTCAGGCCCATGCCTCGGGGATCGTATCGGAACGAGGCCAGCCCATGTCCAGCCAGTCGCTCGGCGATTACAGGTCCACACCCGTGGATGTCAACCCGCTGACCAGGGTTGCCGGTCTCATAGACGACGCACAGCCCAGGAAGCGGTGATGAAACGGCCGGTCTTCGCAGGACCCCGAACATCACGTCGCCGTGAACCCTGATCGCCATTGTGCTGGATTTCGAACCGCTGGTATCGGTTCGCAGGCGAACGATCCCAGTCGCGTGGGTGCGACTGCATGTCGACGCCGAGAGATCGTTGAATGGCCCAGGTCGAGTGCGCTCAACCCAGTCTGCTACGCCCTCGACGACTTGGCCTCGTGGGCCGATGCCCCAATGCCAACTGGGCTCTGTTGAGTCGCCCTTATGGGCGAGTAGCACGCTGGTAGCACCGTCGAGGTCGGCCGCGATGTCCGAGATCACCAGCACGTCATCATGCCGAGAGCAAATGGTTTGATAGGGGCGGAGAGCGGCCAGATCGACGAAGAGTCGCGACCCGATGGGCCCCGGCGGTTGCGATGGCACTACCGGTTCACCGTAGAGGGCGCGCCAGACGTCGCCGAGTTCCGAGTCGTCTGGCGTGACCTGTGGCGCCACGAACCCGTCCGATCCGGGTCCACAGAGTCTTGTCCAGTCCCGTCCCCAAGCCCGCATGCAAGGAGCTATCAATACGGCCGCGTCGAGGTCATGGTGCTCCATCAGCCACGACACGACCGCATTGCCAACCCCGTAACCGACAAGGGCAATCCGCCCGGACGACATGCCTGCCGAGTAGTCCAGGACTCGGCATCCCGCCCGGAACAGGTCCGCCGAGCTCAAGGTCCGTGAGTCGCCGGTACTGTCCCCAGCTCCCGGCTGGTCGTACTGGACGACATTGGCCCCTCCGTCTGCAAGCCTCCTGGCGAGCAAGGTCATCAGATAGCGGGGTTCCGTGCAGCTCAGACCAAAGGCTGAGGAGATGACGACGGTCGGAGCCGGCGACGGCTGCTGGTGCACATGAACCATTAGGTCGGTGTCGCCTACCGATAGAAAGCCTTGATGAACCCTGTACTGACTGGTCACTGTGGTAGTCCTGCGCTAGCGTTGGCTAGAAACGCCTCGAGCGACAACTCCCCGCGCGACAGGGCGACGAGCCCTGCGACGGGCATTCGCGGATGCTTGCGACGCAAGAGAGCGGCACTCGACTCGATTCCGGCTTCGTATAGCCCAGGCTCACGTCGGTGCGCGACGTGGAAGTTGACCGCGTCTGGCACATGGCGAACCACCGCACCGACGTTGACCAGTCGGTACCCAAGCTCGAAATGCTCGAATCCCCAATCCACGAAGTCCTCGTCGAATCCGCCAACGAGCTCAAAGACGGAGCGGGGCATCGATACATTGCCGCTCAGGAACCCCAGCCATGCCAAGGATGGATCTCTGCTGCCTTCCGGCCCGATCAGGTGCCGATACAACTCCGCGACGAAATGCGGCCGGCGAGCGCGCTGCGCCAGCCAGGGGCACCCGGCTAGGACATCCATCAGCAACTCCTGAACTCGGTCGTCGAAGTCGGCGATGTAGACCTCGCGAATTTCTCCCAGGTTGATGAGGGCGGCATTCGCCGGAAACCGGCTGTGGGCGGCCAGAAATGATGGGCCACAGATCCGATCGCCGTCGCAGAAGACTAGCGTGCGGCCGACTGCTCGACCCGCCCCGGCGTTGCGGGCGGCCGCCCTGCCTGCCTGGTCCTGCTGCACTACGCGTATCGGCAGTCGCTCCAAATAGCCTTCGACGACGGCCTGTGTCTGGTCCTGCGAACCATCGTCAACCACAATGAGTTCCCATTCGGCTGGCGGCGGATCCTGCCGAGTCAGGGACGAGAGGGTAAGTGCAAGCCTGGATGCCTGGTTGAATGTGGGCATCACCACGCTGAGGCTGGGTGTGCTCATGATCGTGCAGGGCTCATATGACCATGACGTCACGGCCGAGCCAATAGCCGCGGTCCCCATCGGGCAGCTCGTCAAACCGGCGCTTTGTCCACAGATAACCATCGACAAGTTGGGCCCGCGTCATGTTCTTGGGCTCGAACCAAACCAGTAAAGGGTCGCCCACGCCTGGGGCACTGTCTGATAGCAATCGGTTCTCGGACCTTAGCTGTTGATGAAGCCGGGTTCCGGGGATCGGATACAGAATGCTCGGGAAGAAGCGGCTGACCTTGGTGCGCGTCAGGAACTGGAGCGTTTCCTCGAAGATCTCAGGATCGTCGTTGTCGAAGCCGAAGATGATATTGGCCTGAGTCTCGACGCCCTCAGCATGGAGACGCAGAAGTAGGTCTTCAGCGTCGGCCATCCTGAAGAAGGTCTTCTCGGTCCATTCGCGGTTGGCCTGACGGACGCTCTCAATCCCGAAGGACGCGATTCGCATTCCAGACGCGAGCGCCACCTCCAGCAAGTCCGGGTGGCGGGCGAGGCTAAGGTCGGTCTGGCACGCCCATTCGAATCCTTGCCCAATCAGTCGGGATAGCAGCTCTTTGGAGCGGTCGGGGTGTGCTAGGAAGTTGTCGTCGCGAAAACATACGCGCGAGATGCCGAACTCGTCGCGACACCTGAATATCTCGGCGACCACGTCTTCTATCGGACGGAGCAACCATTCGCCATAGAGGAACTCGCTGCAGAAGCTGCACCGTCGGGGACAACCGGTGGAGGTAATGACTGGAAGGACGTGGGGCGAATCGATGTGGGCGAAGTTCATCAGCTCGAACCGTGGCATTGGCCTCCCGCCGATTGGGGACGGTGTCGACGCCTGATATGTCTTCCGCAACTGGCCTGTCTGTGCATCGGAGAGTATTTCGGGCCAAGTCAACTCGGCATCGCCGACCGCGACCGCATCGGCGAAACGAGAAAGGACGCGAACGAGGCGATGGTCGTCCTCCACGGTCGCAGGCCCACCAACGATGATCTTGGGGCCAGTGCCACGTAGCATCTGCATCAGTTCGAGCGCCCGTTTGACCTGCGAGGTCTGCGCCGTGATCCCAATTACGTCATAGGAAGAGAGGTCGTAGTCGTGTTCGAGGTCCTCGGTAATCTCGTAGGCGAGCTGGACGTCCACGTCAGACGGTGCTAGCGCGGCCAAATAGGGAAGGGTTAGCGAGACAAGTTGGGTGGGACGCGTCTTCATCCTCACGAGGGCATCGCCCTCGTAGACACCTGGTTCGATTAGTAGCACGCGCATGACAAGCCCCCCTGCTTAGTTCTCGCCGAGGTGCACCCGCACTCGGGAAATGAGGTCGTCCACGGTCTCATAGCCGCCTAACAGCAGGTCCCCCTCGTCCATCCGCGCTCCGAAGACGTCCTCTAGATCAACCATGAGTTCAAGAAACGCAAGCGAGTCGATGACAAGATCGTCCCGAAGACGGTCCGTTAGTTGGATCTCCTCGGGATTGCGTGACGGTTCCGCGGCCTTAGCCAGTCGCCCGGTAAGCCATGAGGACAAGGCCTCGGACTCATCGGTCATCATTCCCTCCGATTCGGAGACGGGCTAGGCCGACTCGGTCAACCTTGCCGTTGCTAGTCTTTGGCAGTTCGGAGACGAAACTGATCCTGCGCGGGAGCTTGTGCGGTTGCATCCTTGGCCCGAGAAACGTCCTCACGTCACGCTCCGTCGGCGCCGCGCCTCCCAAGCGTACAATGACGGCGTGGATGGACTCGCCCCTGAGTTCGTCCGGCTCGCCGAATACCGCTGCGTCGGCCACGCCCGGGACTTGACGAAGATGCGCCTCTATCTCTTCGGCGACCACATTCAAGCCCGCTGTGATGATCAGATTGCGCATACGACCCGAAAGCCATAGGAAGCCCGCATCGTCGAGCCAGCCAAGGTCACCCGTGTGGAGCCAGCCGTCACGAAGCACTTCCGCGGTCGCCGCAGCGTCGTCGAAGTAGCCGGACATGACCCCGTCGCCGCAGACCACTACCTCCCCAGTTTGGCAAGGCGGTAGAGATTCACCGTTCTCCGTGGACCTGATTTCGATACGCATCCCCGGAATCGCCCTTCCGACCGAGCCTGGCCGCATCTGTGCCGCATCTGCCCGCAACGTCGTGATTCGCGGGCCTGCCTCGGTCTGCCCGTAAGTTTGTATCAGCTCGGCCCGCGGCAGCCGCACACGGAGGTTGTCAAGGATGTCAGCACGTATCGGCGCGCCGCCGAACACGATGGTCCGAAGCGACGCCAGGTCGGCTAGCTTGCGATCGGGCGCGCGAGCGAGCATCGTCATCATCGAGGGGACGAGGGTCGTGGTGGTTGCTCCAGCTGCCCAGACAGCTTCCCCAAACGTTCGTGGCAGGAACGTACCTGGCAAGAGTGCAAGTGTTCCACCGGCGTCGATCTGGGCCACGAGCTGTGTTGTGTGGCAGTAGCCGTAGCTCATCGAAAGGGCGACCAGAGATACCTCATCTGGACCGTGACCCACTGACAAGCGGTGCGCACGGCTGCTTGCCAGCGCGCTCCTGTGGGTCAACATCACTCGCTTCGGTCGCCACGTCGAGCCGGAAGTCCTCAGGAGAACAAGGGGGGCGTCTGGATTGACAGGTTGGGCGAGCGCCGGCGGCCGGAGCGGTGCCAAGCCCCTCACGGCCCATGGTATTGGACCACCCCGCGAGTCGCTCCCTTCCACCTGGATCACGGCACCACCGTGGAGATGGGCGAACTTGCGATTCGTCAGGATTGCGACGAGTCCAAGCGCTCGCGCTTCCGACAGGACTTCTTCCGTCGGCGCGTCATCATCGAATGGGACCACGACGCCGCCGAGGGCGGCTACCGCTAGGTAGGCGACCACGTACTCTGGGGTTCGGCCAAGGCGAAGCCCAACCAAGCCGGGACTCGCGATGACGCTATGCAAGAACTCGGCGCATTGCTGGACTGCGTCGCCCAATTCAGCGAAGGTGAGTCGCTGTCGGCCGAACACAATCGCGTTGTGCATCGGTCGCTCGTCGATCGACCGATGGAGGCACTCAATGACGTGTTGCGGTGCGGCCGACCTGCCCCCCATTCCCACCTGCGCCTCCATTCAGCCACTCACTCAGATGATACCGGATCGCCGCGCCGCGACTGAGCGTGCAGGACATGGGCACGGGTCGCTTCAGGGGGCAGCGACCCGTGCGGTGGCGAGTCCATCCGACTCCATCCGTTAACGCGAAGGCTACATTACGACAATGGGCACCAGACGCACTGGTCGCCGACCTCATGCCGAGATGCAAGCCCCGTCGACTCAGCGAGTCGTCCTTGGCGCCGCACCACACCAGGTCTCGCACAGCAAACCTTCGGGACCGTATGAGGCCACGATCACCCCGGTGTTGGGGATTGGTCGCTCGGCCGTCCATGCCGGGAGCACGTTGCGCAGCAGCAAGTTCAGCGTGAAATGAAGGAGGCCCATGTGGCTGACGAGTACGACCGTCCCGTTCGAGTGTTCGCTACGGATGAATTCAATCGCCTTGCGCATTCGCCCAAGAGCTGACTCCCCCGTCTCGCCCATTTCTCCGAGCGGCCGCTCCAGTTCCTGCCCGGCGAGCCAGCGATCCCACACCTCGTGGTAGCGGCCAAAGGCGACCGCATCTCCGCGCCCTTCGAGCGCTCCGACGTCGCACTCGCGCAGTTCTGGCATCACGACGGGGATTAGGCCTCTTTGTCTCCCCAAGATGGTGGCCGTCTGGCGAGCACGTCTCAAGGGACTGGCATACAACGCGTCGATTCCGGTTTCGTTCAGTGACGCAGCCAGATTCCGTGCCTGTTCGCGCCCGCCGGCGGTTATGCCGGGACCAGGACTTGCGGAGCTGATGACAGCACGCACGTTGTGCGACGTCGTCGCGTGTCGAACGAAAACTAAGCGGGTGCTCGATTCTCCACGCGGCGCGTCGGCGAGTGCGCCTGGATCCTGGCTCGGGTTCGCAGGAGGATCCTCAGATGGACGGACCGGCGCTACGTCAGGGTTCAATGTGGTCCCTCCGAGATGTGACTGCCTGGCCCGAACCAGGGCTGAGTTTTCGGAGCAGCGTGTTACCTTGCTCGGGGCCGCTCGGCGTTTGTGCGGCGGTCAGTGTCCGGTGCTCTCGTAGCGACGTAGGCCTGCGTTGAATATCCACACCGCCACCAGGAGGGAGTAGACGGCCACGAGAGGCGTGAGCAGCCCAATCGCACTCCACGCCTCGTTGTTGAATAGATAGGCCGTCGGGAAGAAGCTGACGAAGGCAAATGGGACGGCGACCACGATGAGGGCTTGGACCGCGAACGAGTAGATCGTGATCGGGTACTTGGCAAACTCGCTCAGCTGGTGGACGAACATCGGAACCATGCTCCAGGGCGAGCTGACCCAGAACGCGCTGGCCGCGGAGGCAAGGTTGATGGCGACACGGATCGTGGCCGCGCTGGCGATCAAGATAGCGAGCATGAGCAGCCGCCCCGGCGTCCAGGCGACCGGGACGTTGGTGATGCTGATGCCGATCAGGACGAAGCCCGTGACGAGGTTCCCAAGGCCGTTGAAGCCGACGGCCGAGGCCAGCACCTGGACGATGGGCGAGACCGGCCGCACCAGCATCTGGTCAAACTGGCCGGTGTAGACCAGGTTGGTGAGCCGCCAGGTCCCCTCGAAGAAGAGAGAACCGACGCCCTCGGTCACGAATATCAGGGCGTACATCATCACGACCTGCCAGAAGGTCCAGCCGTTAATGTTCGGGATCCGCTGGAAGATAGTCCAGATGAAGAGGAAGCCCGTGAACTGGACGATCACTGCCGAGAAGAGCAGGACGACGAAATCCGCCTCGTAGGCGAGGATCGCCTTCATTTGCTGGCCCAGGCAGCGGAGGTAGAGGAATACGAGGCGGCGGACGGACCGAAGCCGGCCTGCAATCGCGACGTTAGCCGCCATTGATCGTTACCGCTCGCTGCGCGCCCCGCCACGCCAGCCTGCCGAGCAGGATCAATCCGACCGCCCACAAGGCCTGGACGCCCAGCATCAGCGCCGTGGTTGGAGTGTCCATCTTGCCCAGGTAGATGAGGGCCGGCGTCGAGACCATGCCCTGGAACGGCAGAACGGCGGCCACCGCGCGGAGCCAGTCGGGGAAGAAGATCAGCGGGATGAGCGCTCCAGAGAAGAGGTTCTGGACCGCCGCCCGGCCCACCGTGATCCCGTCGGTGCCGGTAGTCCAGAACGCCGTCATCGAGACGCAATAGACGAGGCCGAACTTGATGAGCGTGGCCATCGCGGCGCTGACCAGGAAGACCGCAGCATGGGCGCCGTCCGCCGGCAGCGCGATGCCGCCGAACATGAGCGCCACGACGGCCCCGACAGCGACCGCGGAGCAGAACTCGAACGGCACCGGGCCCACGGCCGAGGCGAAGCGCGAGGCCTGGAAGTCCATCGGCCGGGCCAGGTCGGTCGCAACTCGCCCCTCGCGAAGGTCCACGCTCATGTTCCATTCGGCGAACCATGTCATGAGGGCGTTGAGCAGGAATGCCACCAGCAGGTAGGCCTTCATCTCCGGCCACGTGAATCCGCCGAGCGCGCCGGGGCTCCCGAGGAAGATCGTCTGCCACAGGTAGAACATGGCGAAGACGTAGAAGATCGAGCCGATCATGTTCAGGGCGAAGCTCGTCCGGTAGAGGAAGGTGATCTCGAGCGACGTCCGGGCGATCGCCGAATACTTGCGCAAGCCGCTCATCTCAGGCTCCCGCAAGCACGCCCGTCTGGGGCGCGTCGGGCGAGAGGCTGAGCTGGCCCAGATAGACCTTTCGGATCAGGTCTTCGACTTCGGGCTCGTCGATGCGGAAGTCCACGACTTCCACGTGCGGCATCACTGCGGCGGCGATCTCGCCGGCGGCGAGCTTGAATCGATCGAACCGGACCGACAGGCGCAGGCCGTCGGTCGTGATCTCGCAGGCCGGCAGCCCGGCGCCGATGGGGCCCATCGACTCCGGCGGCCGGGCGAGCTGGAAATGGATGACCCGGTCGCGGGCGTACGTGTCTTTGAGCTTGGCCAGATCGCCGTCGTGGATGATCTTGCCGTTGTCGATGATGACGATGCGCTTGCAGATGTCCTCGATGTCGCCCAGATCGTGGGTCGTGAGGATCACCGTCGTACCGCGCTCTTCGATCCGGCTGCGGATGAACCCGCGGATGCTGTCCTTGACGGCGATGTCCAGCCCGATCGTCGGTTCGTCCAGGTAGAGGATCCTGGGGTCGTGGAGGAGGGCCATGCACAGGTCCGCTCGCATCCGCTGGCCGAGCGAGATCTTGGCGGCCGGAAGGTTCATGAACTCGGCCAGGCCGAGTATCTCGGTGAACTGGGCCAGGTTGTCCCGGTAGCGCGCCGCCGGGATCTCGTACATGTCGCGGGCCAGGTTGAAAGACTCGATGACGGGAATGTCCCACCACAGCTGCGTCCGCTGGCCGAAGACGACGCCGATCTTTCGGGCGTTCTGCTGGCGCTTCTCGTGCGGAACGAGGCCGTCGACGACCAGGCTGCCGGAGGTGGGGACGAGGATCCCTGTCAGCATCTTGATCGTGGTCGACTTGCCCGCGCCGTTGGGCCCGAGATAGGCGACCGACTCGCCAGCCTCGACGCTGAAGTCGATGTGGTCGACGGCGATCTTGTCCCTGTATTGGCGGCTAAAGAAGTGCTTGAGCGAGCCGACCAAGCCGGGCTCTTTCACGGCCTGGCGGAACTTCTTGGTCAGCCCTCTGGCTTCGATCAGGGGCATGGGTGGCATGCTTGTTCGGGGACGCAAAAAGCCGCACGTTCGCCTCGTTGTAGATTCAACCTCGACCGGCGAGGTCTAGTCGGGGAGCGTTGCATCGGCGGCAAGGGGCTCGCAGGCCGTAGGCAACGGCTCGATGTGGGCTTCAGGTTAGGCGGCCTGCAGACCTGATCGCGACCAAGACATTCAGGCGTCCCAGGCGAACACTGGCACTTCCGGTTCGGCGAGGACTCGGAGTTGTCGCCACCGGACGAAACGACTCTCAGGCACGCACCGATTGCGACTCCCCCTTCACCTATGCACTGGCCGCGAACCTAGAACGATGGTAGCAAGGATGGATGCCCTTGTCGCCCGGTTCTTGCACGAAAGGCGCGCAACGTTGACCGGCGAAATCAGCGGCAGATATCATGCACTCACGCCTCCAGTTGGCTGGCGTGTCTGCGAAACACGGCGGAAATGCAGCGACACTGACCGATGTCGCTGGCCGTCGGGCTTTGACCGGCCGCCGTGTCCGACGCTGGTAGAACGCGCATCCAGTCGAGCGATCAGACCGGCGGCACAAACCGCGCGAAGCCCAAACCCTTCGCTCGACCCAATACCAGCGTAGCGAGTACTCCCGTGATGCTCTTCGACAACGGCCACACCCGACCAGGGGTCGGTGCCTCGCCCTCCGGCGCGCTCCCCAACATTCCATGGGAGGACCGTCCGGCCGGCTCGGCCGCCGTGCTGTGGCGGTCGAGCCGCAACCCAATCATCAAGCGAGACCTGATCGAGCGGTCCAACAGCATCTTCAACTCGGCGGTCGTGCCCTTCGGGGACGGCTTCGCCGGCGTCTTCCGGGTCGACGACACCGCTCGCATAATGGACCTCCACGCCGGTCGCAGCGCCGACGGCGTCAACTGGACCATCGAGCCCGAGACGATCAAGTGGAGTGGCGTCGACAAGCGAGTCGCGGAGATCGGGGAGACATTCGAACACGCTTACGACCCCCGCGTCACCTGGCTTGAGGATCGCTACTACGTGACGTGGTGCAACGGCTATCACGGCCCGACCATCGGCGTGGGTTATACCCACGACTTCGGGACTTTCCACCAGCTCGATAACGCCTTCCTGCCTTACAACCGAAACGGCGTCCTCTTCCCGCGCAAGGTCGGCGGCGCCTACCTGATGCTGTCTCGGCCGAGCGACCCCGGCCACACTCCCTTCGGCGACATCTTCGTCTCAGCAAGCCCCGACTTGATCCACTGGGGCCGACACCGCCATGTGATGGGCGCACGCCCTTGGTGGGAGTCGACGAAGATAGGGGCCGGACCGACGCCGATTGAGACGCCCGAGGGCTGGCTCCTCATCTATCACGGCGTCCTGACCTCCTGCAACGGGTTCGTCTATTCGATGGGCGCCGCTCTGCTGGACCTGGACGAACCATGGAAGGTGATCGCCCGCAGCCGCGACTACATCCTCTCTCCGCAAGTGCTTTACGAGCAGGTCGGCGACACCCCGAATGTCGTCTTTCCTTGCGCGGCGCTGCTGGATGGACCGACCGGCCGCCTGACGATCTACTACGGCGGGGCCGACACGGTCGTATGCCTTGCCCACGGTTATCTGCCTGAGCTCGTGGACTTCGTCAAGAAGCGAAGCTGACCCGGCACGGAGCTTACGGCCGACTTGGGCCCCCGGCGCCAGGTCGGTCGGTCGATGCCTTCGGTCCAGGCAGGGAGACGGACGCGACGGCAGTCGGCCGGATACAGCGAGTAACCCAGAGGAGCAGTGCGTTACGGTCATTTCAACGACGAAGCGCGGGAATGCGTCATAACCCGGCGCCACATGCCGCGGCCCTGAATAGATCGCCTGGGCGATTTCAAGATCACGCGACGGTTGCGCGGGGCTCGGTGACGACCTCACCGGCCGTAAGTCCTAGGGCTCGGTAGGGCGGGTGGCTCGACTGACTGTCGACAGCCTCGAAATCCCCGGCAGTCTGGTCCCGCTCCCGACCCGGCCGGGCCAGTCTGTCGGTGTCGAGGCGTTCGTCGAGCAGTATTCGGCCGGGAGTAGCATTCGACCGGCAGCGTTATCGCCCGGTGCTGCTACTCCGGGCGGCAGGGGTGACGAGGTATATATGTCGCAGGTTCGGATTCGCCCTGGCGAGAACGCGTATGGCCACTTCGACGAAGAGGCTCGCGAGTACGTCATCACCCGGCCGGATACGCCAACGCCGTGGCTCAACTACCTTGGCGAGGGTCGATATGGCGGGATCGTCTCCAACACAGGCGGCGGATACTCCTTCGACCGCGACCCGCGCAGCCGACGCGTCAGCCGCTACCGCTACAACTCCATTCCCGTGGATCAGCCGGGCCGCTACGTATACCTGCGGGACCAGGAGTCGGGCGACTACTGGAGCCCCACGGCGGCTCCGGTCAAGCGAAAGCTGGATGGCTACGAATGCCGCCACGGCGCGGCCTACACCAGGATCTCCAGCTCCCTCAAGGGAATTGCCGCGGAGATCCTGTACTTCGTGCCGCCGAGCCCGATCGACGAGCCCGCCCCGTGTGAGCTGTGGGTGCTCCGCGTCCGGAACGCCGGCACTGCCCCGCGCCGCCTGCGCAGCTTCAGCTATGCCGAGTTCAGCTTCTGCGACGCCGTCACCGATATGACCAACCTGGACTGGGCCCAGCACATCGTCTTTAGCAGCTGCCAGGATGGCGTGATTCGGATCTCGACCAAGTGCGACCAGTCCACCTACTTCTTCGCCAGCAGCGAGACCCCCGTCGGCTACACCTGCGACCGCGAGGACTTCATAGGACGTGGGCGCGACCTCGCCGATCCGGTCGTCGTTGAGACGGGGAGTCCCTCGAATGCCCCATCGCCGCGCGGTAACAGTGTGGGCTCCCTCACTCACGACATCGAGTTGGCGCCGGGTCAGGAGCGCCAGATCGTCTACATCATGGGGGCCACCGAGCGGCCTGCCGAGATCGGCCGAGTCGTCGCTCGTTTCGCCGATCCGGCCGAAGTCGCATCAGCCTTCCAGGCACTTCGAGACGATTGGGCCGAGTATCTGTCGCGCTTCACGGTCCAGACTCCGGACCCCGACACCAACGCGATGATCAACTTCTGGAACCAGGTCCAGTGCCGCACGACGCTGTACTGGTCGCGCTTCGTGTCGGCCTACGAGAGTGGCTTGGGCCGTGGCATGGGCACGCGAGACAGCGGCCAGGACACCCTCGGTACCATGCACACGGTCCCAGATCACGCGTGTCGGATGCTGACCCTCATCTGGAAGATGCAGTTCGCCGACGGCCACACTTGGCACCAGTTCTTCCCGCTGACCCTGGAGGGTGGACCGGGACTCGCTGGCGAACACCCGACTTCGCCGCAGTGGTTCTCCGACGACCACCTCTGGCTGGTCATCTCCGTCTGCGCCTACTTGCGCGAGACCGGCGACTTCGACTACCTCGACCAGAAGGTCTCTTACGTGGACCACGCCGAGGATACGGTCTGGGATCACATGCTCCGCGCGATCGACTTCACGCTGGGGCACCTGGGCCCGCATGGCCTGCCGCGATCGGGTTTCTCAGATTGGAACGACACGCTCAACGTGGACCACGGCTCCGGCAAGGCCGAGAGCGTCTGGACGGCGATGCAGTTCTGCCGGGCCATGCTCGACCTCGCTGAGCTGTGCGAGAAGACCGACCGGCCGGCCGAGGCCCGACGCTTCACCGGGCTGCACGCCTCGATGGCCGTGGCGATCAACGAGCACGCCTGGGATGGCGCCTGGTACATGCGCTCATTCGACGATGACGGGCTGCCCATCGGCGTATCCGGGGCACCGCACCACGCGATCGATCTCATCACCCAGAGTTGGAGCGTCCTGAGCGAGGTTGCGCCGAGCGAGCGCGCCGAGCAGGCCATGGCTTCGGCGGACGAGAAGCTCAACACGAGATTCGGGATTGCCCTGATGTGGCCGCCCTACGACGGCGCCGACCCGCGCGTCGGCGGAACGGCGACGTACGTTCCCGGAGCCAAGGAGAACGGCGGCATCTTCTGCCACGCCAACACGTGGTCAATCGTGGCCGCCGCTATGCTGGGCCACGGCGACGACGCTTACCGCTACTATCGCCAGATCCTGCCGCTGGCCCGTACTGACTCGGATCTCTACAAGGTGGAGCCTTACACGTACCCGCAGAACATCTGCGGCCCCACGCATCCCTCATTCGGCATGGCCCGCAATTCCTGGCTGACCGGCACTGCGGCATGGACGTTCGTCGCCGCCACTCAGTGGATCCTGGGCATTCGCCCAACCTATGACGGCCTCCGCGTGGCCCCCGTACTGCCAACGGCGTGGCCGGGCTTCACGGCTCACCGCGAATTCCGGGGCACGAACTACGAAATCTCGGTCCGCCGGGAGGGCATGGGCAATGACGTCTCGATGTCCGTCGACGGCATGGCAGTGCCCGGCGACGTTGTTCCGCTGCCGCCACCCGGGACCAGTAAGCTGAGCGTCGAAGTGGTCTTGAGATGAGTGGGGGCTGGTCAGTTCGACTTAGGCGTATGTATCCACCACCGAACGAGGCCACGGTGCCTCAGGCCTGCCCGCAGCTGACGCGGGAGCAAGAGCGTGGGTCGAGACGGGTAGGCCGCACCTACCTGAATGGTCGGGGCGAGAGGATTAGGGCCGACACACCGTCGCCATCGTTGCTGATCCCCGTCGCGAACATACGGAGCTACGTTGGTCGGGCGCGGAAGACGGCTTAGGGCGTTCCTTCCAATCGCCGCACAAGGTCGCGGTGGGCACGTGCCTGATACGACGCTGCCCAGTTGGCCGTGGGGGATGAAACCCGGATCCGAGCATTCCAGTATCTGGACTGTCTCGAATCTGAGTTGTTGATCCCCAGGCGCCTCGCCACCGGGTACGGGCTTGAGCCAAAGTCGATCATCGCCGAGGCGAAGCAGATCATGGCCGGGAACCCGCGATGAGCCCCGTCACGATGAGTCAATCGTGCCTCGACAAGCCCCAAGGGCTAACCCACGGTTATGACCACGTTGCCCTTCTTGTGCCCGGTGTCCACATAGCGGTGAGCTTCGACGATCTGTTCGAGCGGGTAGGTTCGGTCGATGACCGGCCGCAGCTGGCCCGCCTCTGTGAGCTCCTTGAGCAAGGCGAGCCCTTCGTGGTGGAACGCCGGCGATCCACTCGTGACCGAAACGTACTTCCCACTGGGCGTTAGGCCACCCTTGCCTTCGAGCCTCGCAGTGCGGTGCGCTGCTGGAACGGCGTCCAAGATGAGATCGTAGAGGTCTCCTCGCTCGATGAAGTCCTCTTTCGTGTAGTCGAGGACCGCGTCCGCACCCAGAGAAGCCACCAGATCGAGATTGGCCGTACTGCACACGCCCACAACGCTCGCCCCAAAGTGCCTGGCGAGCTGGACGGCAGATGTACCGACGGCCCCTGACGCTCCGTAGATCAGGACCCTCTCGCCGTCCCGGATGCCTCCTCGCTTCAGATAGTACAGGGCCAGCAGCCCACCATAGGGGATCGCCGCCGCCTCCTCGTAGCTCACATTGCTCGGCTTCGGTGTCAGCAACCCGCGTTGCGAAATGCACTTGAACTGGGCGTAGGTGGCGAACCCGAACCGATCGAACCCGAAAACCTCGTCGCCCGGCCTGAACGACTCCACATCCTTGCCGACTGAGACGACATCCCCGGCCAGCACCATCCCCAAGGGCTTTCGCGGGGCTCGGAAGCCGATCACCACCCGCATAGGAAGCCACAATCGAAGGTAGACCCTACCGCTTCGGACGATGCAGTCACTCGAGGTCACCGCAGTTGCGCGGATACGGATGCACACTTCGTGACTCTTTGGAACGGGCGGGTCGACCTCTCGGAGCTGGAGTACCTCGGGTGGTCCATACCTCGAGCAAACGACTGCTTTCACGAGTCCCTCGCTTCGGATCGGCAGGTGAAAATCGAACAATCAGGAGGAGCCCTGCCCCTACGCCGCCCCGACTTCGGGCAGAGAGGCGGGGCCCGGCGACCACCGTTGGATGCCCCGGAAGAGCAGCAGGAAGCCGATGATCAGCTCGAAGGGGAGGATCGCGATGTAGGCGAGCATGCCGACATCGTTCCCGAGCAGTTGGGCCCCGGCCCCGACCAGCCCCAAGCTCACGGCAGCGAGGCCGAAGCCCGAGAGCCAGCGCGGCACGAACCTCGACTTGAAGAACAGGTAGTAGTAGAGCAGGCCGCCAGCACAGTAGAAGAACATCAGGATGTTTCCACCGAGCACGTAGATGTCGCGGTACAGGAATGTGCCCAGGGTCTGGTAGAACGAGTTGTCGGGCATCCCCGCCTTAGTGAAGTCGGTGCCGAGAGTGATGAGCCCGGTGGCGGCAACCTGGTTGAGGGCATAGAAGAACGACTCGCCGACCCAGCACAGCAATGCCACGAGCGCCATCGTCCGGCCCTGGCCTCGCAGGACCACGTACAGCAGGGTCGCCAGGATCAGGATGCCCGCGGCGTTGAGCATTCCGGCCAGAACGGCGAAGCGCATCGTGGCGGCGTTGCTCGAGACGCTTTGGAGGATGCTCGAGATGCTGCCGGATCCTGTCGCCGCGTCGGTGGCGACGCCGCTGGACAGGCTCGTCAGGACCACGCCCAGAAAGGCGGCGCCAAGGTATCGCGGCGTTTTGGCGTCGGGGTTCATCGGTCCAATCCCTTTCATGCGGCCGCTCTGGCCGGTGACGTGGTTGAATTCGGCGCCGTCGCGAGCTTGGGCGCGTTGAAGCCGCGGAAGATGAGCCAGAAGGCAAAGACCAGCTCCTGGAGTCCGAGCGGTGCCACGAATTGCGAGTAGTCCTGGCTGTGGGCGACCATGGCCCAGGCCACGCCGCCCATCCAGAGGGCCGTGCCCAGTAGCCCCAAGCCGGACAGCCACCGGGGTAGCACCTGCGAACGGAATAGGGCGTAGTAGTAGCAGAGTGCGCCGAGACTGAAGACCAGCAGGCCGGCCAGTTTGATCTGGTCCAGCCCGTCCAACAGCAGCCGAGCCGCGTTGCCGTACCAGGCAGGGTCGGCGGCTCCCAGGGCCCGCTGGCCGAGGGCCACGATCGACATCAGGATTCCCGCACAGGCCATCCAGATGACCCCCTCGGCAGTCCGAAAGACGACGGCTCCAATGGCGAGGGCCGGGTTCAGCTGCCGGAGCACGGGATACAGCGCGACCGAGACCCCGGCGCCGGCCGCGCCCATCACGAACACGAAGAGCGCGGCCAGGCCGAGCTCGGTCGAGTGGTCAGGAACCCTGCCGATGAAGTCGGGGCTGTCGCGCAAGACGTGGGACAGAGCGACGTTGAGGACGCCGGCCACGTCGGCGACCAGCAGCAGGATCCCCGCGGCCACCGCGTAGCGTCTCGAGTCGTTCACTGGATCGGTTCCTCCGCTGTATCGGGGGTGAGGGTTGGGGTCGGGCGCTCGGGCGTGAGGCCCGAATCCGGCTCGATGCGGGCGACCGAGACCAGTGGTAACCCGAGATCGCGGACTCGCCGCAGGACTCCGTGCAGCCCGGACTGGTCGATCGGGCCGGTAAGGATCGTGTCGCCGCACTCGTCAACCGTGACTCGCAGATCGGCGAACCATTCGGACCATTCGGTTCCGAGCCGGCCTTCGACCCGAATCTCGTAGACGGCAGTTTCGCGGGCCTGGAGGCCTGCCTCGAACTGACTGGACATGGCCCAAGCATCAAGTGGCCGGCGGGCTATGTCATACCTCCGAAGAGGTATTCGAAGAGGTATT
>PMKV01000158.1 GCA_003157875.1 Chloroflexota bacterium | reverse complement strand
ACCGCCCCTCCGCCGCGCACCGCCGCGCCGTGCCGGCTACAGGATCTTCGAGAGGAACAGCTTCGTGCGATCCTGGGTTGGGGCGCCGAAGATCTGGGCAGGAGTGCCCTCTTCCACGACCACGCCCTCGTCCATCATGACGACCCGGTTGGCCACCTCGCGGGCGAAGCCCATCTCGTGGCTGACGACGATCATCGTCATGCCTTCGCGGGCCAGCTCCTTCATGACTTCGAGCACCTCGCCGATCATCTCGGGGTCCAGGGCGGAGGTCGGTTCGTCGAAGAGCATCAGCGCCGGCTTCATCGCCAGCGCCCGCGCGATCGCGATCCGCTGCTGCTGCCCGCCCGAGAGCTGGTTCGGGTACACCGTCTCCTTGGCCGCGAGCCCAACTCGTTCAAGCAGCGCCCGACCCACGGTGACGGCCTCGCCGTGGCTCATCCCTCGAACGCGAATGGGCGCCTCGATGATGTTCTCCAGGGCCGTCATGTGCGGGAAGAGGTTGAAGCGCTGGAAGACCATCCCGATCTCCATGCGCTGTCGGGCGATGTTCTTCTCTCGATCCTCGACCAGCTTCGTCGCGCCCGGAGGCTTGCGGAAGCGCCGCCCGATGACGGGCACCTTCGCGATCGGCCGCCCGATTCGGCCGACGGTCGCCGTCTCCCGGTAGCCGATCAGATGGCCGTTGACGAAGATCCGGCCGCCCTGGATCTTCTCGAGATGGTTGATGCAGCGGATGAAGGTCGTCTTGCCCGACCCGGACGGGCCGATGACGACGACCGTCTCCTGACGCTTGACCTGGAGGCTGACGTCCTTGAGGACGTGCAGACGTCCGAACCACTTGTTGACATCGCGGGCGTCGACGACAACGTCCGTCTCCGGCCGCGGCACGCCGCCGATGGCGCCGAGGAGATCAGACGAAACCCTGAGGGGATTGGTCATCAGTGCCCCTGGTTTCCGGCATTGTTGCGGAGGCCCCACATCCGTGCCCGTAAACCCATGTCGTTGTCCGTGTTTCGCGTGGTGCCCCGTTCCAGCCGCTTCTCGATCCGGGACTGGATGAAGCCCCAGATGGTCGTCAGCAACAGATACCAGACCGCGCAGGCTGCGAACAGTTCGAATGTCGCGTACGACGTCCCCTGCGCCACAGAAAACGTGTTGTAGAGCTCGAAAACGCTGATCACAGTCAACAACGATGTCGTCTTGAGCATGTTGTTGAACTCATTGCCCAGCGGAGGAATGATCACCCGGGCCGCCTGGGGCAACACGATGCGCCGCATGGTTTGGCCGTAGGTCATGCCCAGCGATTTCGCCGCTTCGGTCTGGCCCGGGTCCACCGCAAGGATGCCGGCGCGGACGATTTCGGCCATGTAGGCGCCTTCATTGACGCCCAGGATCACGATTCCGGCCAGGACCTGGGGGAGGAGGTCGATCGGCCCGACAGTGATCGGGGGCCACTTGAAGATCCCGGCCGCTGCCAGCCCGTAGTAGAAGAAGGCAAGCTGAACCAGCAGCGGAGTCCCGCGGAAGATCCAGATGTAGAAGTTGGCGATCAGGCGGAAGAGTGGGAACTTGGCCATCTTGCCCATGGCCGCGAAGACTCCCAGGATCACGCCCACGATTTGGGCCACCACCGAGATGCCCAGGGTCAGGCCGAGCCCGTTGATGATTGCCGGGCTGGGCTTGAACAGAGAATCCCAGAAGAAGTTAGGGCGGAGGACGTACCGACCGTTGGAGCAGCCGGCCACGGCGAGCGCAACAAGTACGAGGCACCCGGCGAGTAGAACCCGCCGGGTGCCGTTGTTGATGCGCGGAGGCGCGATCATCGCGTCGTGCCTTCTGTTCGACTCTCGTCGACTAGCTGGCGGCGGAAGTGCTGGTGATGGCGCCGGACTGAACGCCCCACTTCTTGAGGATCGTGAGGTAGGTTCCGTCGTCCATCATGGCCTGAAGCTGCGCCTTGACGGCATCGCGCAGGCCGGTGTTGTTCTTGGTGACGCTGATGCCTTCGGCACCGCGCTCTAGGGTCATGCCGTTGATCATTTCGAAGGCGCCGTTGCCGTTGACGACTTCGTAGCCGGCTACCGGCTCATCGGTGAAATGAGCCTGGACGGTGCCGGCCTGAAGTGCCAGCAATGCCTGCGTATCGGCGTCGAAGACCTGGAGCGTGATCGCCTTCTTGCCCTTGGCCTGGCACTGGGCGCTCAAGCCCGTCGTGGAGTCATAGTCGCCGGTGCCCCCGATGTGGTCGGCCTCGACGGTGCCCTTCTCGGCAGCGACGGCCAGACCGCACAGGTCATCGACCGTGTTGATCTTGCTCGGGTTGCCCTTGAGGACCACGAACGACTGACCGGCCGCGAAGTAGGGGACCATGTCCACCTGCTGCTGCCGCGCCGAAGTGATCGTCTGGGCCGAGATGATGATGTCGCAGCTGCCGCCGGTCAGGGCCGGGATGATGCTGTCGAAGGTGGTCGACTTGACCGAGAGGGTCAGGCTGAGACGCTTTGCGATCTCCGTCGCAAGGTCGATGTCGGAGCCGACAGCGTTGTTGCTGTTGTCCAGGCTCTCCTGCGGTGGGTAGGACGTGTCCGAGCACACGGTCAGGGTGCCGGACTTGATGAGGTTGTAAGAGCCTGAGCTGCTCGAACAACCGGCGAGCCCGACGGCCGACACGATCGCGGCCACGGCGACGACGCCGGCGATTCGGAATCGAGACGGAATCACGCACATTCCTCCTGTCCTCCTGGACTTCCCAACGTCGCCCGTCGTCCACCCTCGACGCGCGAATGGGTATCGGGTGGCAGCGTAGCCTCCGCCGCAGAGGCGTGCAAGGCATCTACGACATCGGCGGTTGCGGCAGGGTTGCAGATCCGCCGTACGGGTAGGGTTTGGGCGGCCGCGCGCCGAAGGAATATGCTCTGCGCAATGGCCCGCCAGTTGCCGCGCCGGATGCCGCTCGCCGAGCTTCATTGCCACCTCGGCAGCGCCGTCACGCCGTCGGTCATGTGGGGCATCGCCCACGAGCAGGGCATCAAGCTGCCGACGAAGGATTACTGGGAATTCCGCGACATGATCACGGCCTCGCCCAAGCGGGGTCACTCATTCGACGGCTACCTGGAGCTCTTCCCACTGGACCGAGTTGATCCAGTCCTCGCCGATTGCCATGGAACGCTCCGTCTACGAGGTCGTCGGCGGCGCCTATCGCAAGAACAACATCACCACCATGGAGCTGCGCTTCAATCCGATGAAGCGCAACCGCAACGGCGAGCAGGACCTGGACCACATCATCGCCGCATCTCTTCGCGGCATGGATCGAGCCATCGCTGGAATACCCCATCCGGCCGGGCCTGATCTTCTGCCTGGACCGGGCCTTTCCGTTCGACCTCAACGAGATCGTCGTCGAGAAGGCGATCGCGTGGCGCGACCGCGGCATAGTCGGCATCGACATCGCCGGGCCCGAGTCCGTCAACTTCCACGCCTCGGACTACCGCAACCTATTCCAGCGCGCCCGAAGGTTCGGCCTCGGGATCACCGTGCATGTCGGTGAGTCCGGTCCGGTCGAGGAGATCGGGGTCGTGCTCAACGAGCTCGAACCCGATCGCATCGGGCACGGCGTGAAGGCCGCCTACGATCCGCGGACGATGGCCATGCTCCGCGAGCGCGGTGTCGTCCTCGAGATCTGCCCCACCTCGAACCTCCAGACGGAGGTCGTATCGGGTTGGGAGGAGTTCCGTTGGATCTTCGACCAGTTCCGGCGCAACGAGGTCCGGTTCGCCATCAGCACCGACGGCCCGGAGATGCTGCGGACCTACATCCGCGACGAGCTGGCGACGCTGGGGCGCCTCGGCATTCTCTCCTACGAAGAGCAGGTGGCCGCCGCCCAAACCTCGCTCCAGGCCTCATTCGTGCCCCAGGTCAGCGATGTGCCGGCGCCGATGCTGGAGCCGGCCAGTCGCACGGAGGTCGAGCGCGAGGAGGCCTGAGGTTCGGCGCCTCGGGCGTGGCCGGACGAGCCTGAGCCGTGCGCCGCGACCCGGCCGCCCGTGCCGCCCGGGCGGCGATCCTATTCCTGGACCGGTTCCACGCGGTAGGTGCAGCTTCGGCCGCCCGATGCGATGTGACATTCCCTCGTGACCCTCGCGCCGAGCACCTCGCCGAAGAGCTCCAGCTCTTCCTCGCAGGCTATCGGGTAGGGGCCCGAGACGCCCGAGATCGCGCAGTTGTGCTCGCACAGCCAGATCGTTCCGTCGGGGTCTCGCGTGGCTCGTCCGAGATAGCCGGTCTCGTCCTCGTAGACGGCCACCTCCCGGACCCTCTCCCAGAGAGAAGCATCCGGCGGCAGCTTGTCGGCCAGCCGGTTGGCGATGCGCGTCTTGAGTTGCTGTCGCCGTGCCTCGAATACGTCCCGGATCAATGCCTCGCCACCGATCGATCTGATGGCGGTCAGGAACGACTGGGCCAGGGCCCCGTAGTTGGCCGGGAAGAGGTCCTGCGCCGCGGGCGTCAGATCGTAGACGTGGCGCGGCCGGCCGACACCGTGGCGGCTCAGGCTGCGAGTGACCAGCCCGGCGGATTCGAGCGTTCGGAGCTGCTGCAGCACGCCGGTCCGGCTGGCTCCGACGCGGTCGGCGACCTGGTCCGGGGAGGCGGGGCCGCCGGTGCGAAGGGCGTACAGGACCTCGCGTCGGAGGGTCGATGAGGCGCCGGGCCCCGGGGTCGGGGTAACCAGCGGCGTCACCGTTCGCACGCGGCGCTCGATCATCTGCGCGTCCGTGGCGTGTTCGAAGGGATGCGCTGGACCGTGGGGCGGCTCGGCGCCGTTACCCGATGGCGCGGCCGCAGGCAGGTCCGATGTCGGGAGCTCCGGGTCCATGTCGGGAAAAGTAGCAGTGTGCGCCCAAACCTGCTCGCGCCCGCGCGACACGCGGGGCCCGACCGGCCTTGATGGAGCGGCCGGGGCGGCGGGCCAGGGGGCCAACTCGGGGCTGCGACTCGCCGTCCGGGCTCCGTTGCCGTACGATCAGGCCCGACTCCGACGGAGGAACGACCCGCGAGCATGCGGACGGCCAGGGCGTCGGGGACCTGCATAGTCGGCCGCTGAGGAGCCCCGGTGCCAGAAATCCGAGCCTTTCGTGCACTTCGCTTCGACGAGGATGTCGTTGGGGACCTGGGTCGCGTCGCATGCCCGCCGTACGACGTGATCGGGGCCGAGCTGCACAAGACGCTCCTGGGTCGCCACCCGGCGAACGCCGTCCGGCTGGACCTGCCCGAGGCACAGGCCGGCGAGGAGCCGGAGGAGAGATACCGTCGGGCAGCTCGAACTCTGGCCGGCTGGCGGGCGGATGGCACGCTCCGCAAGGACGGCGCGCCGAGCATCTACGCCTACGAGCAGACCTACCGGGTTCCAGGGGGCGATCAGGTAAGAATGCAGCGGGGCTTCTTCGCCCGCTTGCGCCTCGAGGAGCTGGTCCCGGGCTCCGGCGTGCTGCCCCACGAGCGGACCCTCTCGGCGCCCAAGGAAGATCGCTACAAGCTGATGCGGGCCACGGCCGTCAACACCAGTCCGATCGTCGGGCTGTACGCCGACCCGAGCGGTCGGTCGCTGCAGGCGCTGGCAACGATCACATCCAAGCGCCCAGACGCCGACTTGGCCGACGACGATGCCGTGCGGCACCGCTTGTGGGCGGTGCCGGAGGACGGGCCGCAGGCCGGCCTGGTCAGGTCGCTCATCGAGGCCGCGGGCCGCAAGCCGATCACGATCGCCGACGGCCACCACCGCTACGAGACGGCGCTTCGATACCGAGACGAGTGGCGTGCCAACAAGACCGGGGAGTCCGATCCCGCGGCGGACTACGTGATGATGCTCTTCCTCGAGACCACCAAGCAGAAGCTGACCGTCCTGCCGACTCACCGGATCGTGCGCAACCTGGGCGAGGAGGGGGTGCGCGATCTCCTGGACCATGCCGCCTGGCTCTTCGACCTAAAGCCCGTTGCCGACCGGGCCGAGCTCGAAGCGGCATTCGGCTCGGCCGACGTGCCCGGCGGACAGGGCCGCTTCGGCCTGTGGACGCGGAAGGGCGGGGCCCTGCTCACGGCCCGGCGCAACGAGTTCGCCAAATCGTTTCATGACGGCGGGCCGGCGCTCCACCGCCTCGACGTGACTCTGTTGCAGGTTGCGCTGGATCGGTTGTGCGCCATCGATTCGGCGGGCATCGCGGCCGGCCGTCTCGTGTACAGCAAATCGATCCGCGAGGCGCTCGACTGGGTGGATTCGGCAAAGGACGGCGCCGACGCCGCCTTCCTGCTCGACCCGACGCCCGTGGCCGAGATCGCGGCCGTCGCGGCCGAGGGCGACGTCATGCCTCAGAAATCGACCTACTTCTACCCCAAGGCCCTGACCGGCCTGATCATCAACCCGCATGAGTGGTGAGACCCGCATCGGCGGCTCGCAGGAATCGGGCGCGAGGACTAGCTGAGAATGAGTGACAACACCCCCGACGAGCTGCATGTCGCCCGACCGCATCCGGTCGGCACGAACGGCCGCCCGATTCGCAAGGACGAGCTGGAGATCCCCGAACGCGGCCTGTACGTGGAGTCGTGGATGCCGGAGCGACGCTCCCGCCGCCGGCCGCTCCTCTTCATCCACGGCGAGTTGACCGGGTCGTGGATCTGGGAGCGATACCTCTCCTACTTCGCCAGCCGCGGCTGGGAGGGCCACGCCCTCAACCTGCGCAACCACTTCTGGTCGGAGACGACGGATATCGCCGCGGTCGACTTCGAAGACTACGTCGAGGACGTGGTGGCGGTGATGGACAAGCTGGGGCACAACACGGTCGCCGTGGGGCACGGCATGGGCGGTCTTCTCGCGCTCAAAGCCGCCGAGCGTCACTCGGTCGGGGCGGTGGTGTTACTCGACAGCGAGCTGCCTCGCGACCTGCGTCTGCCCGTCCGACCGCATGAGCTTCGCGAGATCCCGGACGTGTACGGCCGCGACCACATCGGCTGGGAGACGCTGCCGGAGAAGCTGCTGCGCGAGAACCGCGACCTCACGATCGCCGACATCGTTCGGCTGCAGCACCTCTTCGGCCAGAAGCCACACGAGTCTGGCCAGGTGAAGCGCGAGATTCGCGAAGGCATCGCCATCGACAGGTCGCGCCTGGCCGGAATGCCGATCCTCGTCGTGGGCGCCGGGCTCGACGGAACGTCGTCGGCGGCGGGCGCCGAGCGCCTGGCGGACTGGCTTGGTGGCACGTACGAGCCGTTCGGAGCCCATTCCCACTACGGCCTGGTAATCGGCGAGTCGAGCTTCCAGCAGGTCGCCGACGGCGTCAGGGCATTCCTGGAGTCCCATCGGATGTAACCGCGTGCTATCATCCCGCCCGGCCCGCCCCCGGCGGCCCGCATATGCCGCATTCGTCTAGAGGCCTAGGACACAGCCCTCTCAAGGCTGAGATCATCGGTTCGAATCCGATATGCGGTACCACACCGACCTCGTCTAGCGCCCTCGGCCCGCCCCGGGGGCGTTCTTGCTGGGAGGGCCCTGAGAAGCCGCGGACATTCGGGCTGCGCCGGGCCCCCAATCGACGCAATCGCCCCTGCTAGGATGGAGTCAGCCCGCGGAACCGAGGCTAGGGGATAGCCGCAACCGGGGCGGTCCGCCACGCAGGGAGATGGCCATGTCCGATCAGCAGCAACCCGATCAGCCGCCGGCAGGAGCGCCAGGCGCCTGGCCGCCGCCGCAGCCCCAGCAGCCCGGTTGGCAGCCCCAGCAGCAGCCCGGTTGGCAGCCCCAGCAGCAGCCGGATTGGAACCAGGCGCCGCAGCAGCCCGGTTGGCAGGCCCCGCAGCAGCCCGGTTGGCAGGCCCCGCCGCAGCCCGGTTGGCAGGCCCCGCCGCAGCCAGGCTACCCGGCGCCGTACGCCCCGCCGGTGCAGGGTGGTTATCCTCCGCCGCCTCCGTACAGCCAGCCTGGGGGCTACGCTCCGGCCGGATACGCCATGCCCAGGTATGCCGGCTTCTGGATCCGACTAGTCGCGTACATCATCGACGGCTTGATCCTCGGCGCCATCATCTTCGTCCTGGCCATCACGATCATCGGCCTCCTCCTCGTCATTCCCGTTGGCCTGGGGTACTTCCCATACCTGTGGTGGAAGCGAGGAGCTTCGTTCGGTCAGAGCGCGCTGGGACTCCGAGTCGTCCGCGCCATCGACGGCGGCCCCATCGACGGCGGAATGTCCTGCATCAGGGCGCTTGTCTTCTATGCCGAAGGTTTCTTCGCGGGCTGGATCATCGGCCTGATCGGCTTCTGCTGGGCGGCCTTCGAGCCGCGCAAGCGGGCCTGGCACGACATGGCTGCCGGGACCGTGGTTATCCACATCAACTAGTCGCTGCCGGTATCGACAAATAGGGCGGAGGCCTCGTGCCCCCGCCCTTTTCGTTTGAGCCGACGCGCGGCTGAGCAGTCGATGCGCCAGGCGGATCTCCATCGTCAGCGGCTGCTCTCTGGGCTCGCACCGGGGGCGGATTCCGACGGCACGACGGGCCGCCCCCGACGCCGAATCGGGACTTGCCGGGGGGTCAGCCGAGCCGGCTCGAACAGGCGATCGTAGAACACCCGTTCTGTGGACAACTTGGTGGAAGAGTTGGTGGAGAAAGCACTTCCCCGGGGCTCGGAGCCCGCCTAGCATGCACCCAACCTGCCGCGGAGGAGAGCAACGCGGGGGCCGAATCCCATCTCGACCGAGCCTGAGTCGCGTCATCGGGCTCCGGGATTCGGGCAGGTACGGATAGAGGAGCGAGTGCATCCATGGATTCGCGCAGGCGCCAGGACGACCCCAGCGATTCGAATGCGGCCTTGGATTTCGTTCGATTCTGTCACAGGCGCAAGCGCGTGAGCTGGCCCGAGTTGTACGACGAGATGTGCCATGTCGCCGGCCGAGGCCTGTACCACGGCTGGGGTTTCGGCGAGCTGGCCGAGCATGGCATCGCCTTCGGTCTGGCGGAGATGCCGCGCCTCGCCGGGCTCGTGGCCGAAGTGGTGGCCCAGGACGCCGAGCGACGTCCCCGGCTGCTGGTTGCGGTGATGGCGCCGGTACCCCTCGCCTCAGGTGCGCAGGAGGAGACGCCTGAGGAGACGCGACGCGTGGGCGCCTTTGTTGGAGCGGCCCGCTGAACCGGGACGCGCTCGCGTCGAGAGACGCGCTTAGTCCGGAGGGACGGAGCGGCTAGACGCGAAGCTGGCGACGAGCCATCTCGGCCTCGATCTGTCGCTCGGCCTCGACGTAGGAGTCGATGCGATCGCGCAACTCGTTGGCCGTGGGCGTGTACAGGTGGACCTGCTGCTGGAGGATGTAGCTGAGGCGGCGACTCGACATGCGGACATGGTCGAGGTTCTTCATCAGCACGAGCGGGTCCATCGCGGCAAGGTCGCTGGGTTCGTACATCAGCTTCATGCGTGGATTGTATTGGCCCGGACGCGACGGTGTCGCGCGCGGGCCGGCGGCGAACCGGCGGTGGGCTTTGCCCGAGGCTAGAGGGCGCGAGGTGAGCGGGGCGGCCAATCCCAGTCGATCGGCAACGTGGCCCCGCTGAGGGCCCGGCGGCGTCCGGCTTCGCTGGTGGCCAGGATCAGGATGCGTTCCAGCTTCGTGGCCTGGCCCGCCTCGTCGCCCCAGAGCTTGGTCATCTTGCGGCCGGCGGCCACGTCGTCGAGAGCCACGCCCGCCAGACGATAGCCTTCCGGCGCCGCGGCGAGCTCCCAGACCGACTCGGCCAGCCCGATGCCACCATTCGCCGGCCGGCCCCGATCCATCTCCACGTCGCCGATGACCAGAGCGATTACGGCATCGTCGGCCAGGGCGGGGCGCAGGCCTCGCAGCACTTCGCGCATGAAGACCAGGTAGGCGTCGCGATGGTGGGCGTCGTCGAGCAGGTCGTCGATCGCGTTGGCGTCGTAGCCCAGGAGCCACAGGCGCAGCCAGTTGTAATAGCCGTACTTCACGACTCGCAGGTACGGTGGCGAGGTGACTACCAGTCGGGCTCGCTCCGGCAGGCCACGGGCGCGCAGCGCCTCGCGGAAGCGAATTCCGGCGTCGCGAGCGTCGCCGAGAAGGGCGATGCCGCGAGCGGCGGGCACGGGCTGGCGGTACAGGCGGCGCAGCTTGTCGTCGAGCAGCCCGAAGGTGTCGCGCTCGGGCGAGTGGAAACCGGTCCGCTCCACGAAATCGCGAACATATCGAGGCGCCATGCTGAAAGTGTTGGGCATAACCGCGGATAGGTAGCTCGCGCTCTTGCCGTGGAGGATGCCGGTCAGGGTCGCCAGGATGAATCGGTCGGTCCGATCGTCGGGGTCCAGACCCGCCCGCAGGTAGAGCAGCTGAGCCAGGGTTCGAGGATGGAATGCCATGGCGACCTCGGCCGGCACCGAGGCGTCCGGCCGGATCGCGATCGAGCCGGTTCGCCCGCGCGATCGACCCTTCGAAGTCGAGCCGGAGCCGGCGGGGGCGACGATCGGCCGGCTGCCGGCGCCCGGGACCTCGATCTCGGGCGAACCGGGGTTGGCCACGATGCTATCGGCCAGCGCGTTCCACTCGCCGGCCGAGGCGGCCCACGCGAGCCGAAGCGACGCGACGCGGGTCTTGACGTCGGCTTTGGTTGGCGGATCGACCTTGGCCGCGGTCAAGATATGGGCGAACGGGTTGAGGTCGTTGCCGGCGCCGACCCGACCCTCCGCGCAGGCCTGCAGCGGCGTCGTTCCGCGGCCGCTGAACGGATCTAGCACCACGTCCCCGGGGCGGCTGTAGCGGGCGATGAAGGCGTGAGCGAGCCCGGCAGGGAAGCTCGCGAGGTACGAGCACATGGGGTGGAAGCTGTGGCCCCAGAGCCGCTGCTGGTCCTTCCATTCGGGCTCGATGGCCAGACTTGGGAGTTCGCTGGGGAGCTGGAGGGCAAGCTGGCCGTCAGTGGCTGAAGGGGAACCGCTCGCTCGAGTCGGTGGCGTAGGACGCGGGTCGGGTGCCATCGGCAAATCGGCCCGATCGGACTCGAGCGATAGCGATGTCACGATAGCGACCTCCGAGAGCACTGACGGTTGCCGGTCGGTGACAGGAAGAAGGGGAGTCTAGCACCGGCCGCTCTGCCGAACGATGGGACCAAAGGACCGTTGCCGAGCTGTCTCGGCCTGTGCGAACTCCAAGTCATTGACCCGGGACGAGACTCTCGCTGACGGGCGGCTGAGCGGTGACCCGGTCGTCTCGATCGGCCTGCGCCTGCAGGGCCACCAGCCGGGGCACCGCGGCCAGGATGCCCAAAGCCCAAGGCTGCCAGTCCGGCTGAACGAGCGCCAGAACCAGCGGTAGCACGACGGGCCGATTGGCGCGGGCTCCCCACACCAGGACGACGGCCGCGACCGCCACCCGGACGGCCAGAGGAATAGGCGGCATGAGCGAGTTGTACGTGGCCTTCCCGGACGACTCTAAGGCGAGCGTCCTGACCGTGTCGACCCATGTCGGCCACGCCCCCGGCAGGATCAGGGCGCTTGCGACCATCAGGGCGACAGCAAGCGCCGCGGTCAAGGCCACGCTTCGCCACTCGCCGCGAAGGACGAACCAGCCAAAACCCATGAAAGGGGCGACCTTGGTGAAGAGCGCAACCAGCCACACCGCCGGCCACCGCATGCCAACGACGGCCACCAGGGCCAGCACCCACTCGATGTTGCCGTTGACACAGAACAGGAAGCCGGCGGCGAGCGCCGGGAATCGAGCGGCCCGCGGGAGGGGCGCGAGTAACCATACATACGACGCGGTGCCGAGGGCCGTCCAGACGAAGAGGTACGCGGTCTGAGGCAATTGCGCCAGCGGCCAGAATGCCAGCGCCGCGACCGGCGAGTAGACGAAGGTCGTGAACTCCAGCGACGCGGCGGGGTAATACATCGGACCGTGCCATGCCGACCAGAACACCATGGCATCTGGGAAGAGGGGGATGTTGAAGATGAACATCATCCTGATGTCGAGGGCCGCCCACGCCAGCGAGAACCATGCGACACCGAAGCACGCCAGACGCCATGTCTTGATCGGGTCCGGCCGTCTGGTCCACAGCCTGGTCGCTTTCATCCCCGGATCTCCTCGCTCACTCTCGACCGCCCCTCGCCTGCAGACACCCGGCCGCGGAGCGTGAAGCGTAGCCTGGACTCCGGAGGGCGGCAACACGCGAACGCGACACTGCCTGGCCTCGACTGCCGCCACGGGTTACCCTAGGCTCGGCTTCTGATCGGAGTCCCCGTAGCTCAGTGGATNNGAATCCCGCCGGGGACGCCAACTTTCGCTTTCGTGCGTGGGACGACACGCGGCCTGCAATGGCCGACCAAATCGGCCTTGCCGCTGCCTCGCCTTTGCGTCAAGGAACGTCCGCTTTCCCGCGTTTGCACAGGGTACGGCCACTCGTCTCCTCGGCTCCTCGAGCCCCTGCGCGACGCCGAGCGACGCCGCCTCGACTCCCATCCCGGGCGCCGGCACGATCGCCTGCTTCGATTGGAGAGGCTTGGCTCTACTCTTCTCGCCCTGCCCTGTCCAACATATGCCGAGAACTGCTTGCTTCAGCACCCGTCTTGCCGCGGCCCCTCCTGCTCGATGCGTCGCTGCGTTGTCGTCTGTGGTGTGCGCACGGAGTGGATCATATGAGCACGGCCCGCCTGATCTTGATGTCGTGCGAGCCGCTCACGCCCTCAGCATGGTGAATGGGTTCAATCGGAGGCGCGCACCGCAGCCCGCTTCCGGGCACTGGCCTTCTTGACCTAGCTGGCGCAGCTTCACTGGAAACTCTCCGCCGCAGCGCGGACAGCGAACGGTCAGCCGATCCTCGCCCTCCGTCGCGGTAACGACAAGCGGGCCGTACTCGAGCCCTGCGATGACCACATCGTGCCTGCTGCCGACCAAATACGCCCCGCGGCCGCTGCCATCGGGCTGCGATCGGTTCTCGAAATAGACCAGTCCGGGATTGCCCGGATCGAGCTCGAACTCGGCGAGCTCGGAGAGGATAGGCAGCGTGGCCAGGTTCTCGCCGGTCTCGCGGTCCCAGAACCGCAAGGTCTGGTCTGCGCCGGCCGATACGACCGCGCGCCCGTCCGGGCTGAACGCGAAATCGGTCACACCGCCCTTGTGGCCCGCGAAGATCTGCACTTCCGCGCCCGTCCCGAAGTCGTAGAGGCGCAGGGTGCCGTAGTCGGGCTCGCTCTGCCTGTCATTGAAGGCGGCCAGAACGAAGCGTCCATCAGGACTGAAGACGAAGGCACTCGGAGCCAGCTGGGCCCCGGCGAGTTTCAGAGGACTTGCCTGATGATCCAGGTCCCATATCACAGCTTCGCCGTCCGTGGTGAGCTGGGTGGGCAGCTCGCCCTCGACGACGACCGTTCCATGGCCCCCGCTCCCCACGTAGAAGCTGCCGTCGGGACTGAAATTGCACGCGACCGCGCCCCCGCCGCCCTGCCTGCGGAATCTGGCAATGACGGTCGCCGACTCGGCGCCCTGGTATAGGGTGCGCACCGGATCGGCACCATCCGATTGGCCGACATGGCGCTGGCCATCCGGACTCGAAATGCGCGTCTCGGAAGAGTGGCGCCGAGCGACATTGCCTTCCGGCTCGGCATCGAGCTCGGTCCCGCGAAGCTGCTCGCTCGCGGCGATCGCCAGCTCGACGTCCCAGATCTTCAGGGTCCGATCGTCGCTCCCGGAAACAATGTGGCGCCCGTCGCCGCTGAAGGCGAAGCAGTTCACTGGCGCGGTGTGGCCGGTGAGCAGCGCGATCTGGAGCCCAGTGCCGGCGTCCCACACTCGCAGCGCGTTGCCTTGGACCG
This sequence comes from Chloroflexota bacterium, assembly GCA_003157875.1. GTDB lineage: Bacteria > Chloroflexota > Limnocylindria > Limnocylindrales > CSP1-4 > Fen-1039. The sequence goes on along the minus strand of PMKV01000158.1, from coordinate 12,527 downwards.
AGACAACGAGCCGGCCGTCCGGGCTCACGGCAATTATGCCCGGCCATTCCGGATTCTCGGCAACGAACGACCGGATGTCTTTCCCCGTCTTGAGTTCCCAGAGCTTGAGGCAGTAGTCGTCGCCGCCTGCCCGGCTGTACTTGTCGGGGCTGCGGAGGTAGTCGCGCCTCTCCAGAGTGGCGGGCGGGAACGTCGCCATGGTAACTGCCTGCGTGCCGTCAGGGCCGAAGGCAACCGGCCACGAGTGGGCCTCGACCGTCCGCACGGCCCGGGCCCTCTTGAGATCCCAGATTTGAACCGCTGCCCCTCGGGCACCGGACACCGGGAACATCAGGAAGCGCTGGTCCGGACTCCAAGCGAAGTCCACAGAAGTCATGCGGTCTGGGCATTCGAAGCTGGCCAACTGTTCGCCCGTAGCGGCATTCCACAGGTAGAAGAGCCCGGACGCTACCAGTACCTGTCGTCCATCGGGGCTTATGAGGAAGCCCGTCACGTACCCCGGGCACTGAAGCGTGAGCTGCGGGGTCCCAGTCGCCGTATCCCAGAGATTGATCCTGCCGTCCCCCATGGCGGTTGCCGCGTAGAAGCGCCCGTCGGGGCTGAAGGCGCAGATGCCCCCTTGTCTCACGTCGTGTTCGGTGCGCACCAACTCGCCGTTCCTGGCATTCCAGACGTTCAGGGTGCAATCGAGCAAACCCCAGTCGATGGAGACCACGAAAGCCCCGTCAGGGCTGAAAGCGCAAGATTGGATCCGGCTCTCGTGACCAGCCAGAGTGGCCACCAGCCCGCCCGACTCGCGAAGCGGGGTCTTTTCGTGAAACCATAGCCCGGACCCCGGCCTGGTCCGCTCCCGGAAGGCGGGCTCCAGCACTCTCTGGACCGGCTCCTCTTCCCACTGCAGGCGGTTGTACGTCTGCTGCCAGAGAATGGCCGCCCGCCCACGAAGGATGTGGCTTTCCCGGCCCAGTGCACGGCTGAACGCGGCCAGGACCTCCTGCCGGCCGTCCGCCGGAGTCGCGCGTTGGGCCACGGTCGGGAGCGTCTGAACCGTCGCCTCCCTTTCCGGCCGGTGAGATCCTAGGAACGGCGCCATAGCTAGGCCCCCGCGCTCAGTCGAAGCCGCGTCTTGCAGGACGGGCGGGGGCAGGTGATCTCGCTGCCAAGATCGGCTCTCTCCACGGCGAAGGAGCCGCGACAGACCGGACATCGGACCGCGAGCTCACCATCGCGGTCTTGAGCGGCCACCTCGATCGGCGCCGATTCCGTCCGTCCGAGCGCCTTGGCGCCGGCGGCGCGGACCGAGTCGAAAGCGGCGTAGCGTGGATCGCTCAGCGTCCCGCGCAGCGCCGCGATTGCCCTGGCAGTCCCCATCTTCTCGAGGCCCTGTACGGCGGCCTCCCGCACGTCCGCGCGCGAGTGGGCCATGGCGTCGGCCAGCCGATCCACCGCCGGGTCGCCAAGCTCGACCAGGGCCGCCACAGCCGGTACGCCCGCGCCCTCGAGGGCAGCGTATACAGGCTCTACGGCCCGCGGGTCGCTCGTCCGACCCAGCAGGTCTATCGCTGCCAGGGTCCTGCGGGGATCGGGCTCGTCAGCGGCGCGAGACTCCAGGATCCGGGTCAGCGGCCCGACCGCCGCTTCCCCGATGGCGAGCACAGCGTTGGTCGCCGCTTCATCCTCGCCAGGCGCACGATCGGCTCCGTGGTGCGGCCAGCCCCGTTTGTCCACGTAGAATCGGCCATTCGCGAGGAAGGTGACGAGCGGCTCGACGGCCACTGTCCCCAACTGGGTGCATGACTCCCACTGCCGGGCGGCGGCGCTCTGGATCGCTCGGACTCTCGGGTCGGACGGCGCTAGCCTTTCCAGAGCCTCGACGAGCTCAGGGCAGGCGCACCAGTAGCGTTGCGCCGCGGCCGCGAGAGGCTCGGCTAAAGAGGAATCGGCGACCTTCGCAAGCGCGACGGCGATGGCCGGGCCGTAGTCGGCCCCGTACGGGGCGCGATTGATGTAACCGGCCGCCTCGTAGTCTTGCAGGGCTGCAACCAGAGGCGCAATCGCCCGGCGATCGCCGATCCGTGCGAGGGCTTCCGCCACGTTGCCTATGAAGCCGGCGGGGCGGCCACTCGATCCCGTCGTCCAGAGATTGCGCTTGACGGTCCAGGCCTGCTCAAAGGTGCCCACGAGTGGATCGACGGCGGCCGGCCCCATTCGGCCGAGTGCCTCTACCACTGCATCCTCGTTGGGCGGGAAGTCGTGGCCGATCCGGGCCGCCAGGGGCTCGACGGCAACTGGATCGCCGATCCGCGCGAGGGCGCCGATGACCTCCAGGTGCGTCGAGTTGAGGCTGCGGTCGTTGAGCACACCGACCAGGCCGGGAACGGCACGCGCGTCGCCGAGCCGGCCAAGCGCAATGACGGCGGCCTTGCAGATGCCGTAGTCCTTCTTGTACGCCAGCGCCCTGACGAGCCCGTCCACGTCGCGTTTGCGCTCGAGCTTCTCGATGTCCGGCGGTCCCAGCAGCGGCACGACGAATCCCCTTCAACCTTCCAGGCGCACCTCGCGCAGCGTCGATCATAGACGCGCCTGCCACAGGGCCGGGCTACGGTTGCCGCAGGCCTCCGCTAACTTGTTCAAGTCCCCTCGTCCGACCGTAGCGACCAATCGAGCCCCGTTCTAGTCAATGTCCGCCCCTTGGCCTTTCCCAATGCGCTCGGGTTCTACTTGACCTCGCGGGTTGACCTCGCGGGCTCTGAGAACCTGGATCCGATCGACACGAGCGCGTCAGGGTAGGAGCAGGCGCGACACGATAACTGGACACGAAATGCTCGCCCCTCCACGAGGGTTGCTACTGCGCACAGCCGCTCGGGGCTTGTAAGCGGCGGGTCGTGGGTTCGAATCCCGCCGGGGACGCCAACCTCATCGAGCGCCGGCTACGGCTACGCGCGCCCCGAACTCGAGAGCGGCCGAGATCGCCTCTCGCTGGCGGCCCGGATCCATGCCGTACCAGGGCACTCCCAGGACGACCCGATCGGCGATGCCTTCCCAGGCCCGGAGCCGGTCGGGGGCTTCGTCGGGGCGGCCGGAAATGGCGATCGAGTCGAGCAGGTCGTCGTCGATGAGCTCGGCCATGCGGTCCAGGTCGTGGTTGACGAAGGCACGGCGCAGATCGCGGGGGAGGGCGGGGCGGCCGTGGAGCTCCAGGATCGCTTTGTAGGACGGCGTCGTGGCGTAGAAGGCGATCTGGATCCGGGCCGCTCGTCGGGCGGCGTCCGCTTCGTCACCGAGCGAAACCAGCGCCATGGCCGTGATCGGGCAGGCGTCACTCTGACGGCCGGCACGAGCCAGGCCCGCGGCTATCTCTGGTGCCACCGCCTCGCGCAGGTATCGCGGCGAGGCGAGCGGGTGCCCGAGGAGCCCGTCGGCGACGTCGCCGCAGACACGCGACATGGCCGGGCCTACGGCGGCGAGCAGGATCGGTGTGTCGCGCCGGTCGGGCCGGAGCGGACCGTGGAATGTCGGCATGGTGATGCGGTACGCCGCGCCTTCGTGGACGATCGCCTCGCCACGGTTGGCGGCCCAGATCGTCCGCACCGCCTGCACGTACTCGCGCATCTGCGTCGCCGGCTTCTCCACCCGTACCGAGAAGCGGGCCTCCAGGATGCGTTTGACCTGCGGGCCCAGGCCGAGCATGAACCGGTCGCCGGACATCTCATCGAGGTCCCAGGCGGTCATCGCCGTGACGGTGGGGGAGCGGGGGAAGGCCAGCGCGACTGCCGTTCCGACGCCGATGCGGGACGTCGCCGATATTGCAGCGGCGGCCTGGACGAGCGCCGTCCGATCGAGCTCGGCCAGCCAGATCGATTCGAGGCCCGCCGCCTCGGCCCGAGCGGCCAGGTCGGACACCTCGCCCAGAGTCCCACCGATTGCGACGCCGACTTTCATGGCACCGACTGTAGCGGGTGCGGGCGGCTAACATTCGGATCGTCGGCAACGCCGGCCGAGGCGATAGACCGCTTCGCCCAGTAACAGGGATCTGCGGATTGGATCTTCGATCGGTCGCCAAAGTCGTCGGGATCGTGGCGCTGTGCGTGGCTGCCTCGGCCTCCGCCGTTGGCCTGGCAGGGGCCCAGCCGGCGACGCCCACGATCTCCGCCGGCCCTCTCGCCGCGGCCCCGACCGCGAGCCCAAGTCCAAGCGCCGACCACTCGCCGAGTCCAAATGCCACGGCCGGGGCCTCACCCACAGACGCGGCAGCGGCCGTGGCCCCCGCCACTCCGGACCCGGCATCTTCCCCGGATTGGGGCGTCGTCGCCGGCCCTGACTGGGTCGTCACCAATCCCGAGCCACTGCCGCCCTGCGCCCTCGGCGAGGTCGCGACCCCGCTGTCGGGCCAGTCCGCCTGGGCCTTGACCCTGGTGGACACGACCTACACCGTCGGCAGCGGCTACGTTCCCGACGACCTTGTCAGCGCCGGCGCGGCGGGATTGTCGAACTACCAATACGTCCGATCCGTGATGATCGGTGACCTTAGGAACATGGTCGGGGCAGCCTCGGCGGCGGGCGCCCCGCTGGGGATAGCTTCTTCCTATCGTTCCTACGACACCCAGGTCTGGACCTTCTGGTACTGGGTAAACATGCTCGGCTACGACTACGCCCTCAAGAGCTCGGCGCGGGCGGGCCACTCCGAGCATCAGCTCGGCCTGGCTATCGACTTCGAGTCGGCCGGAGGACCGGACCCGTGGACGTACTACGACTTCGCCCGCCAGACCGCCGCCGGAGCCTGGCTCAAGGCCAATGCCTGGCAATACGGCTTCATCATGAGCTACCCCCTCGGCAGCGTCGACAAGACCTGCTACGGCTACGAGCCGTGGCACTACCGCTACGTCGGAGTTGCCGAGGCGGCGGCCGTGCGCGCCTCCGGTTTGACCCTGCGAGAGTGGCTGTGGATGCACCAGCCCTATCCGGAGCCGGACAGCCCGGGGCCGGTGTTCGTTCCCGGGCCCACTCCTTAATCCAGCGACGCTAGCCCGGGCCGGCCAGGACCATGATGCGCAGCTCGGTCATGTCTTCGATGGCGTAGCGGACACCCTCGCGGCCGATGCCCGAGTCCTTGGAGCCGCCGTAGGGCATGTTGTCGATGCGGTAGGTCGGGACGTCGTTGACGACGACGCCACCGACCTCCAGCTCCTCGAAGGCGGACCAGGCGTGGCCGAGATCGTTGGTGAAGACACCGGCCTGGAGCCCGTAGCGGCTGTCGTTGACGCCGCGGAGCGCGTCGGCGAAGTCGGCGAACCCGGAGACGACGACGAGAGGCGCGAATGCCTCCGCGGCGCAGACGCGGGCGCTCGGCGGCACGTCGGTCAGGATCGTCGGGGGGAAGAAGGCACCGTCGGCCGTGCCGCCCAGGAGCGCGCGACCACCCATCGATCGAGCCTCGTCCACCCATTCCTGCGTTCGCGCGACCGCGGCGGCGTCCACCATCGGGCCGACGTCGGTGGTGGGATCGAGCGGATCGCCCACTTTGAGCCCGCGGGCGGCCTCCGCGAACCGACCCACGAAGTCCTCTCGGACGGCATCGTGGACGAATAGCCGCTGGACGCTGATGCATATCTGGCCGGCATAGCTGAAGGCGCCGCTGACGACCCGCCGGACCGCCCAGTCGAGGTCGGCCGTTGCGTCGACGATGACGCCGGCGTTGCCTCCCAATTCGAGAACGACCTTCTTCTTGCCGGCTCGCTCCTTCATCTTCCAGCCCACGTCGGGGCTGCCGGTGAAGGTCAGGAGCTTGAACCTAGCGTCCGAAACGAGTCGATCGCCCAACTCTCGGGTCATCGGCAGGATGCTGACCGAACCGTCGGGCAGGCCCGCCTCGGCGATCACCTCAGCCACGGTCAGCATCGTCAGAGGGTCCTTGGACGGCGGCTTGAGCACGATCGGGTTGCCCGACGCGATGGCAGGCGCCAGCTTGTGAGCGGCCAGGTTCAGCGGGAAGTTGAACGGGCTTATCGCCGCGATCGGCCCGATGGGGAAGCGGCGGGTTATGCCGGTCCGGCCGCGAGAGGCCGGGTTCAGGTCGAGCGGGATGACCTCGCCGCCGATACGCTCCGCCTCCTCCGCGCCGATCCGGAAGGTCAGCACGGCCCGATCCACCTCGTTGAGCGCGTCGCGTATCGGCTTGCCCGATTCGGTGGCGATCAGCCGGCCGATCTCTTCTCGCCGCGCGGCGATCCCCGAGCTGATCCGGCGGAGGGCGGCGCTCCTCTCGAAGGCCGGCAGGCGCCTCGTCCTCTCGAAGGCGGCCTCGGCGGCCGTGACAGCCTCCTCATATTGATCGGGCGTGGCGAAGTACGTGGCGCCGGCCGGCTCATCGGGCCGGGCGGGATTCGTGACCGTAAGGCGGTTCGGCGAGTCGACCCACCGGCCGGCGAGATAGATTGGGTGGGCGGCTGGGTCGGTCACGTCGGGCGGTCGGTGCGGGCGGATGTTCTCTAGGCCGTCGCGCCGCACTTTGGGCAGCTGAGTCGGCTGATGGTGCAGTCGAGTCCGCAGTTGCCGCCTCGGGCGCAGACATCGCACTTGGGGTTGGCGTGCTCCGTAAGGGCCAGCTCGCCGCAGCGGTCGTACCAGGTGCCCCGGCCTCCGGGCCGGAGACGATCGCCGGCGTTCTCCATGAGGCGGAATGAACCGCGGAATTCGACGACAGTACTCACGCCGGAGACGATACAGCCTGGGGGCGCAAAGGGCGGAGCGTTCCGACACGGGGACCGTCGGAGGCGCACAAAGAACGAGTCGGGGGCTGCCTTCGCCCCCGACTCGTCGTGGGATCGAATTGGGTCGGATGGGCCTCCCGTCAGGCGGGCGTTCCGGCGCCTTCCTCGGCGTGCTCCTCGACGACGAGCGGCCGGCCCGTCTCGATGAGCGTCTTGAGGCCCGACAGGATCTGCGACCAACCGTGCTCGACGGAGTGGTAGGTCGCCGTCTCGCCGTCGAATTCGTCGTGGACCAGGGTCAGCCGGCAGGCATCGCCCATCTTCTCGATCTCCCAGGTGACCCGGCTTGGCTTCTCGGATGCCATCTCGGGCGAGTACAGGGCGACGAACGAGTGGACCAGCCGGTGGGCCGGATCGATCTCGAGGATCTTGCAGTCGAGGGAGGGTTCGCCGTGGTCGAGGTAGACGAGCTTGGAGCCGGTCTTCCAGTCCGACCGGACCTCGGTTCCGAAGTAGTACTGGCGCGTGTCGGCCGGGTCGGTGATGGCCCGCCACAGCCGCTCCGGAGTGGTGCGGATGAAGATCTCGTAGACGTGACGCGGGACGCCCATGACTGGTTCCTCCAGGCGAGCCTTCAAGGCGCTGAGTTGCGCGACGATTGGCTCGGAGTAGCGGCTGATCCAGCGGTCGTGGACGAGCCGGATCGGGACTGGGTTGAGGTAATGCAGCTTCTGGCGACCGACCCGGCGGGTTGTCAGCAGGCCGGCCTCCTCGAGGACGCGCAGGTGCTTCATGACGCCGAAGCGGCCCATCGGCATGCGGCTCTGGAGCTCGACGAGCGACTGGCCATCTCGCTCGAAGAGGCGGTCCAGAAGAACCCTGCGGTTCGGATCCGCCAGCGCCCTGAAGACCTCGTCCATGCCCCGGAGATTAGGTGACCATAGGGTCACGTGTCAACGGGGTCGCGCTTGCCGGGACAGGTCGGGGCGGAGAGTCTCTTTACGCCAGGTCGAAGGTCAGCGTGGCCTCTAGGCAGGTACCGCCCGTCGCGTCACATCCGCCGCGGGCGGCAGGCCCGGCGATTGCGTGGCCGTCGGAGCCATACCGAGCCACGACGGCGGCCGGCTGGCCGGCCATCCGCATCGACGCGACGACCGTGATCGTAATGCCGTGCCGCCCGAGCAGATCGAGCGTGGCATCGAACCTGCCCCCCTGCACGGCCACTCGCCGGCTGCTGAACATCCCCCCGCCGGGTTCCGCGACATCCACCATTGCGCCGTCCGGGAGCGTCGTTCGGCCGGAGACGGTGAGCTTGCCGCCGTCGACGATGCCGCTCACGCAGAAGGTCGGATCGCTGGGCACGAGCCAGCCGGGCGCGCAGCCGCCCATGGCGTTCACGCCGGCGAATTGGGCCAGCGGCCACGCCGACACCGCGACCAGTGAGGCAAGGGCAATGCCGGTGACGATGCCGCGCCAGCGAGTCGGCCGCGGGCCCTCCGACGCCGCAGTCTCGCCCTCCGTCGCCGCGGCCGGGCTGCCGCCCAGGCTCGACAGCCAGACCAGGACGGCCCCGACAACGACCGACACGGCGACCCATAGGTCCGGACCGAGCCCAAGGTAGTAGGAGGCGCGTGGGCCGCCGCCGAAGGTGAGCACCAGCGCCGGCGGTCCGATGACGAGCCAGCACACCGCGACGAGCCTCAGGACCCAGATCCGCCGCAGTGTCCAGGCGGGCATCAGCATCAGCAGGGCCAGAACCAGATCGGCCGCGCCTTCGAGCAGGAAGACCGTGGCCTCGGCGTGTCCGGCGGCCGGATCGTCGAGCCAGCCCGCGACCATCGCCGCTTCGGCTCCGAGCAGCGCCAGGAACGCGGCGGTGGCCAGCAATGCGGCCCGGGTGATCCGCAGGGTCAATGGGCCGCGGACGAGCGCCTCCGGCTCCGGGCCATCTGCGCTCGAGCCGACGGCCAGGCCGATCACCACGAAGACTGCGAGAGTGACGGCGAAGGCAATTCCGAAGACCAGTTCCACGTTCGCCTCAGAGGCTACGGATGACGCGGGCGGGGTTGCCGACGGCGAGGACATCGGGCGGGAGGTCCTTTGTGACCACGCTACCGGCACCGACCGTGGTGCGATCGCCGATGGTCACACCCGGCAACACGATGACACCACCGCCCAGCCACGCGGCCTCGCCGATGGTTATCGGCTTGCCCTGCTCGAGTTTGTCGATGCGCCCCTGGGCTTCGATCGGGTGCGTCGCGGTCAGAAGCTGCACGCCAGGGCCGAGCATGGCCCAACGCTTGACCACGATCCGCCCGACGTCGAGGAGCATGACGTTGACGTTCATGAAGACGTCGTCCTCGACGCTGATCTGGTCGCCGTACTCGCAGTACACGGGGGCGACGATGTTGACTCGCTCGCCGAGATGACCGAACAGATCCTTGAGGATGGCCTCTCTGGCCGCGACCTCGGCTCGGGGAGTGCTGTTGTACCTCTCCAGCAGCCGGGCTCCGCGCAGCCGGCCGGCCTCGAGTTCGGGGTCGTCCCAGCAGAAGATCTCGCCTCGAAGCATCAGATCCTTCTGCTCGCTCATGGCCAGATTGTGGCGAGGTCGATGCGAATCCGCTGGTCGACTCCGCAGCGCGGCCCCAACTGGGTTGATCGCTTGCCGGAACGGCCGCGGCTTCATGACCCGAAGGCCGCGTCCCAAAGTGCCGGAGGTGCTACCTTCTAGGCCGGTCGCGACCGTGATTCGGACGCGGCCAATCAGGCCGACCCTATCGCGAAGACGATCGCGACCTGCAGAGGGGTACTGTTTCCAGATGAGCACTCGCTGGCGCGGTTGTCTTCTCGAAGTCCTCGAGACAGTCCTTCTCACCGTCATCATCTTCTGGGTCGTCCAGAGCTTCGTCGCTCAGCCGTACCGGATCTACCAGGTCTCGATGGAGCACACTCTCGAGCCTGATCAGATGGTCCTGGTCGACAAGATCTCGCCGATATTCAGTCCCTACGAACGCGGCGATGTCATCGTCTTCGCGCCGCCCAAGGGTTTCGAGGACGAGAACAAGGACCCGTTCATCAAGCGCCTGATCGGGCTGCCGGGCGATCTGGTCGAGATCCACGACAACGCCGTCTACGTCAACGGCGTCAAGCTCAACGAGCCCTACGTCTACGACGGCCAGCCGACGGTGCCGAGGAACGGGCTGGCCAGCTGGCGAGTCCCCGACGGGCAGTTCTTCGTCATGGGCGATCACCGCGATGAGTCGGAGGACTCCCGGGTCTTCGGGACGATCGCCAAGTCCTCGGTTATCGGGCGGGCTTTCGTTCGCTACTGGCCGATTTCGACATTCGGTTTCGTGGAGTCGGCCAGCTACTCGGGCGTCCCGGGCACCTCACCCGCGCCGACGAAATAGACCGAAGTAGACCCTCGCCGCCGCTCGGTCTCAGACGGCTTCGGCCATCTCGTCGGCCTCGGGCTTGCGGGCGACCAGCCGCTCCACCACCCCGAACCACGACCGCTCCAGCGTCTCGAGTTCGAGGCCCTCGGCCAGGACGTGGTCGAGCGGTTCGCGCAGCAGGTGGTCCGCCTGCAGGCGGAGCGTTATCGGCTCGAGCAGCCGCTCGATCGTCCGAACCGCTCGGTTGGGGCTGCGGACGTGCTCTACGAGCAGCAGCCGGCCGCCCGCACGGAGCACCCGCACGGCTTCGGCGACGGCTCCTCGGTCGTCCGGAATCGTGCACAGGACGAAGCTGAAGACGACCGTGTCGAAGTGGTCGTCGGGGTAGGGGAGCGCCGTCGCGTCGCCCTGGCGCAGAGTGGCGTTCACGCCAAGGTCGGCTGCCCGGCGCCGGGCGGCCTCGAGCGCCGCGCCGCTCAGGTCGATCCCGGTCAAGCGCAGGCCCGGCGGGTAGAAGGGCAGCGTCCGCCCGCGGCCGATCCCGATTTCAAGCGTCTCGCCCTCGGCCTGCCCGCACAGCCAGCGCAGGTTGGCGTTGCCGCCGGAGGAGCGGGCCATGGCCGCGCGACGGTCGTAGATGCGGCGGATGCGTTCGGTCTCGGCGTCGTTGGCGGACATGAGTGCACGGTAGCGGCTTGGACGTAGGGTAGACAATGGGGTTGTTGGCCGCAGCAGGGGGGGCATGGTGAGCAGGATCTCGTGGCGCTGGGTGGTCCCGACCGGGGCCGCCGCACTCCTAGCCGCGGTTGTCGTTGCCGCCGGGCCTCTGGGTCTGGCCGACGCCCGCCCAACCTCGGCCGGCGTGGACCCGGTCGCGACGTTGAATACCCCCACCGGCACGCAGGTAGTCGCGCGCCGAACCTCGGCCGGCGTGGACCAGGTCGCGACGTTGAACACTCCCACCGGCACGCAGGTGGTTGCGAGGTTGCCCCTCGGCCTATACGGCACTTACGCCTGGTCGCCGGACGGGGCTTACCTGCTGGTCACGGACGGTGACCAGTACAAGACCCGCGTGTACGACCGTTTCGGCGGGTTCGTGTCCGAGTTCGGGTCGATCGAGGGCTGGCTCGACTCGACCCATCTTATCGACGGCGCGGGCTATGTCGCCGACGTCTCAACGAGCCACAGCGGCGGGCCCACCGCGAACAGCCGGGTCGTCGCCAACGGCCACGGCTCGGCGGCGATCATCGTGGCCGTGCCGGCCTGCACCGGCGACCCGATCATCGACTGGTACAAGAATGGCGGGTACGTGAAGGCGGGCGAGAAGGCGACTCCGTTCGGCTGGTCGCCTGACGGCAAGCGGCTCCTGCTCGGGCACATGAGCTGCTCTGGACTGGACGCCGAGATGTACGGCTGGAAGGGCCCGGTCGACATAGTCGACTTCGCGGCGGGAAAGGTCCTGGCCACGGCTCCCGACGTCCGGGGCGCAATGGCCTTCAACCCGAGCGGTACCCGCCTGGCAGCCGGATCGGACAACGATCTCGAGATTCTCGACATCGCCACGGGCCGGGTGAAGACGGTCTCGAACGCCCGACTGCTTGGCTGGGCCGACGACGACCACGTCTACTGCCTCACCTCAGGCGGCTCACTGGCACTCGTAGGCGCCACGGCTTCGCTACCGGACTGGAACGGGATCGTCCTCTACTGGGCCATCGACTCGACGACGGGGGCCTCCCTGGATATCGCCGCCACCGGCAACCTCGTTCGAATCCTCGGGGCGGACGGCAAGGCGACCCTGTTGGATCTCGGGTCATCGGGCCTGGTCGTCGACCGCGACCTGACGTTCGACAAGGTGAGCGGTCAGCCTCGGGGTTCGTGGCTCGTGCCGGCCCAGTGGTCGCCGGACGGCCGGATGCTCGTCCTGAAGTCGGCCGATGGCACGTCGCTCGCCCTCATCTCGGTCGATCCGGCAGGCGGTCAATAATCCGGAAGAACGGACTCGCCGAACATCAGATACTTGTCGACCGCGCGGGCCGCCAGGCGGCCTTCGTTGATGGCCCAGACCACGAGCGACTGGCCACGCGAGCAGTCGCCCGCCGCGAAGACGCCGGGCGTGGTCGTCATGAAGTCCTCATCGTGGACGATGTTGCCGCGGTGGTCGAGCTTGCAGCCGAAAGCGGTCGGGAGCTCCGGAGCGGGACCCACGAAGCCCATCGCGATCAGGACGAGATCGGCCGGGAGCGACTGCTCCGTGCCGGGGCATTCGCGCATCTCGGGCCGTCCGCCGGGCGTGTGGACCCACTCGATCTCGACCGTTTCGATCGACTTGACGGCCCCCGCGTCCCCGACGAGCCGCCGCGTGTTGATCAGGTATCGCCGCGGATCGGCGCCCCATAGGGCGGCGGCCTCTTCCTGGCCG
>PMKV01000162.1 GCA_003157875.1 Chloroflexota bacterium | reverse complement strand
GCTGGCACTCTTTCTCGCGGATCGTGAAATGCCGACCGAGCTATCGGCGATCCGCCGTGAGCACGTCGAAGCCTTTGTCACTGACCAGCTAGAGCGCTTCAAGGCCACGACTGCTCACAACCGCTACCGCGGCTGTCAGGCGTTCTTTCGCTGGGCGCTCGACGAAGGCTTGGTGAACGAGTCGCCGATGGCTCGGACGAAGCCACCGCGGCTGCCGGAGGAGCCGCCGGCAATCCTGCGCGACCCCGAGCTCAGAGCGCTTCTCGGCGTCTGCGAGGCCGACAAGAGCTTCGCCGGGATACGAGACGCCACCCTTGTCCGGATCTTCCTCGACACCGGAGCGCGCCGCGCGGAGATCTCGAACCTTCGGTATGACCCGAGCGACGACATGGCGAACGACATCGACCTGGATCAGGGCATCATTCGTGTGCTCGGCAAGGGCCGGCGGGAGCGGATTGTGCCGATCGGGAACAAAACGATCCGTGCCATCGACCGCTATCTGCGGCTCCGCAGCAAGCATCTAGCGGCAGCTCAGCCCTGGCTCTGGCTTGGCTTGAAAGGTCGACTAACAGACTCCGGCATCGCTCAGGCGATCCGAGAGCGCGGCATCGCTGCGGGCCTCGGTAGCAAGGTTCACCCTCACCAGCTCCGGCACACCTACGCTCACCAGATGCTCGCCGCCGGCATGCAGGAGACCGACCTCATGCGGGTAGCCGGCTGGCGCTCGCGAACGATGCTCCAGCGCTACGCGGCCTCAACCGCTACCGAACGTGCGATTGCGGCGGCGAAGAAACTGTCCCCAGGAGATCGGCTGTAGGTTGGCCGTGTGGCCGGAATAGAGAACCTCAACCGCGTTGAAGGGCGGGCGGAGCGAGCCTGGGCCACCGTCATGGAGTGGGCCGGATTGTCAAACACCTTGTATGGCCGGCCAAAGGCAGCTACCCTCGCCCTGGCAGTTTGTCGGTTCGGCGTGCGCAGGTGCGCGCCGCCGCGAGGCGATTCGCTTGAACGAACGTTCTGTGGAAGGTCGGAAACATGAGTGACCGCAGCCACATCGAATGGACCGACGCGAGCTGGAACCCTGTCACTGGCTGCTCCAAGGTCTCGCCCGGCTGTGCCCATTGCTACGCCGAGACTTTCGCTGAGCGTTTTCGCGGGGTCCCTGGCCATCCATACGAGCAAGGATTCGACCTGCGACTCTGGCCGGAACGTCTCGACCTGCCGTTGAGATGGAAGGAACCGAGGCGGATCTTCGTCAACTCGATGAGCGATGTCTTTCATGAGTCGATTCCGGATGAGTATGTCCGGAGGATCTTCGACGTGATGGTGAAGGCGCACTGGCACCAGTTCCAGGTGCTTACCAAGAGGCACGAGCGCCTCGTTGCCCTGGCCCCCGACCTTCCGTGGCCCAGCAACGTCTGGGTTGGCGTCTCCGTGGAGAACGCTCGCTACGTCCACAGAGTTGACTCACTGCGCCAGGTGCCGGCCGCGGTGCGGTTCATCAGCGCCGAGCCACTCCTGGGCCCGCTTGACGGGCTCGATCTAGCTGGCATCGACTGGCTGATCGTCGGTGGTGAATCGGGGTATCGCCACCGCCCGATGAAGCGCGAATGGGTTGAGGCCATGCGCGATCAGTGTCGACGGGATGACGTGGCGTTCTTCTTCAAACAGTGGGGCGGGCACACTTCCAAGAGCGGCGGCCGTCTGCTGGAGGAACGCGAATGGAACGAGATGCCACGCCCTCAGGCCCGCTCGTCCGGGCCGATTTCAGTGTCCTTGAAGCGGAGCATGGTGCCGGGCGGGTAAAAGCCTTTCCGGCGCTTCGAGCCATCCACATTCCAGGCTTCGAGTAACCCGGCGACTTCCGCTGGCCGCAGCGTGGGTTCCTTCAAGTGGCCATTGTCCCGGAACGGGGTGTCGAGCAAGACAAACCGGGCCGCCTGCTCGATCGAAAACGATTCGGTTCCGAACCGGTCGCGGAGCATTCTCAGCAACTCTGCGAAATCCGGTCCGAACTTGAACAGGACTGCTTGCCCGCGGCATGTGGAATCCCGGAACTGGGTTCCATGTTCAGGGTCGACCTTCCACATGGCATCCTTCATCGCACGCAGGCCAGTCTCGCTGCTCGTGGCGAAGAACAGGTGGTAGCCGCTGTTGGTGGTTCGCCCAAGCATCTCGAACGACCTTACGAGCCGCCCGGGACCTCGGATTGCGTCTGCGAAGAGGTCGTGGAGCACATCTTGCTTGGCTTCAAATCCGTCGACATCCCGCGCGGCTTTCCAGCGATCGTCGCCGTATAGGCTGGTAAGCACCGCCTCCTGGGCCGGCTCATTTACGAACCGTGCGATGTTGTAGAGCGGGACGTAGATGAGGACTTCGCATTTGGGGAAAGACAGGATCTTCCCTGTCAACCCGGCAGCAGTGTCGCGATAGCCGAACGGGTCCAGGAACGCGAAGGTAGGAACCAGGTGAAACCCTGGGAAGCGTTCGAACAGCGTGGCCATCACGTCGGCGAAGCTGGCTTCCACTGGCTGAAGCACTCGGACGTTTGTGGGGAGTTGGCCGACTCCCTCGATTTCGGTCCGAAGGTGCTCGATCCGATCGTGATCCTGCTCGATGAACAGGAAAGAGAACGTGGTTGCCGGGTGTGCCGCAAGGTCGCGGTGCTCCAGCAGCGTGCGGAGCATGACCAGGGGAGAGCCTTCCTCGCCGCCTTGATACCGTCCCGGCCCCGCAAAGCCGTCGATCAACAAGAGCTTCGGCTCCCACTTGCTCATGATCGGGAGCCAGGCCTGAAGATATCTGCGCAGAATCTCGTGCTTGGCCAGCGTGTGCTCGTTGGCCTCCCACAGAACTGTCATTGGCTTCGCCAAGACAACCCCCTGCTTCTGCCGCTCATCCCGTTGACGCTGCACGCGACGCCAGGCACAGAGTAGGTCCCGACCTTACGCGACTGATTCTGCAGGTCCCAGAGCGTCGCGCAGCCAAGACAATCTGGCCGCGTCCAATTGCTCGCCGAATCGCGCGGCAAGGTCCTCGTAGAAAGCGCGAACATCCGGGTCGGTCAGGATCTGACGGACTTGAGAATTCGATGCTGCCGCCTCAACCATGCTGGCTGCTTCCTCGCACGTGAACTCGGCAAACGCTGACAGCTTCTGGATCGCAAGGTGAGTCTCGCGGAAATTGAAGCTGGTGATGAGGGCATCAATCGCGAGATTCCTCTCGAGATCGGCGGCGAGCCGGATTGCCGGGTAGTGAACGGCGAACGCGGCGCTCAGGCTGTCGTGAAGCGAAAGAGCTGACTGCTTCGCCTTGGACCACTCCTCGGACAGGAACTCGTCGGCGACCCGAGGATCGAGTTTGGACGCGAAGTCACGATCAGCACTTACCAACACGAGGTCTTCTCCGCCGGGGACGGCACGCAAGAGCGACTCCCAGTTGATCGCATCGCCGATCGAGTCCTTCTTGCCGGGCGGGTTACCGAGGAGCTGCCTGGTTTCCGCAGCTGAACGAATTTCAGCGGATAGGGGGACGCGGCGCGAGATCTCAAACAGCTCGCTGATCAGCCGGTCTGCTTGAAGATCGGCCCCCACCGCGGCCGATCTTGCCTCCTCCAAGAGCGCGGCACGCTGGCGCTCAAAGGTCTCGAGCGTTGTCCTCAATTCCGGATATCCGACGAGGTTCGTGAAGAGCCGCGGATAGGACTTCGGCAACTGGGCCGACTCGACGAGCTTCAACGAGGCCGCAATCGTTCCCGCCCGTCTGCGTCTGAACTCGTCACAGACGTGATCGGTGAGGTGAAGCACGGTTCCGCCGGATCTGACCGCTACGGCAAGCTTGCGCAGTTCCTCCAGGTCGTCGCCCGACAGCTCGAAGAACCCCAGGTAGATATTCGTGTCGAGAAACAAATGCATCAACTGGACCACCCCAACTGCCGCGCCGCGGACACGGTCGCAAGGTTAGGAGAGCCACGAACTGGTCGCAAGGCGCCAGAGGTCACGGGGAGCGGCCTTCTGACGAATGCCTATGACCAGACGTCCGCTTCATTGGCCAGGCAGACATAGGAGTTCCACCGCCGGGCTTTCTGGGGCGGAAGAGGCGTGGACTCGAAAGCTCGGACCCAGGTCGTTGGGTCGTTGAGCTCGTAGGCGAGCTGCTGGAGACCGGCCCTGTTAAGAGTGATCTTCAGAGTGTCCGGCCGGGTCCATCGCAGGATCCCAGCGGGGAGTTTGCCCGGAGGTGCCGACTCGAGCAGGTTGCTCGGGTTCGCTCCGACGGCCCGGAGATCATCGATGAGGCGGTCGATGTAGAGCTCGATCGTGAAGAGGATTTGGTTGGTTGCGAATGCGGCTGCGCTCGACGGCGACACGGGGAAGATGGTCATCGGGGCGGTGCGCGCAAACAGGTATGGGAGGTCCTTGCTGTGGAACAGGACCCGATGGCGGCTGTAGCCAACTTGTTCGCTGGCGGCAGCCTGCTCTCTCGCGACGATCCTTTCGCCTGCCTCCTGACCGATCCGGGCCATGGTCGGCCAGGAGTTGAACATGACCGCCACACCTGGCGTCGGCACCCACGATGCCGAGCCCTCGTCGACCGCGCGTCGAACGTGAGGCTCCGCTTCGGTCCAGAACGAGGCGAGCGGAACCTGCGATTCCTGGAACCACGTCGGCCCGTCCTCGAAATCCTCCCTCGGGTCCTCGTTGATACGCCGAATGAGGTCCTGCAGCCGAGTGGTTTGCTCGCGTCGCTTGCCCTTCGGGCTGTGCTTGACCTCGAAGGCAGACAAGATGTCGTCTTGCCTGACGAGAAGGTCGGTGGCCGTGATGCAGTTGGTCAGGCCTGTCCAGAGGGTCGGTTCGCCCGCAGCCCAGTGACGCTCAAATGCCTGGAACTCGTCGTCGAATCCCGTCTTGTCCGACATCAATCCTGGATGCTGGTTGATGCCGAGCATCAAGATCCATTGTCGCCGGCAACCCAGAAAATGCCAGGCGATCGCGTCTCCGAGGGAGCGAAGTTGCACCATCGTCCGGCGCCATAGCCGTGGCTCGAAGCCGCTGCCGCCGTCCTTCCTCTCGCGCCGGCAGGCATCGCCGTAAGCCTTCTCCACGTCCACAAGCGCCTTAGCCAACCCGATCTGAATGTCGTGGAGCACCGACGGATCCTTGGCGCCGCGCAATGCGATCAGCGACTCCTCGATGAACCTGGCCGTCTCTCCGCCAAGGGGGCTCGTCAGGAGCGGTAGGAGTTCGCCCGGATCTTCGAGATACTCCCAGACGCCCACGTCAAGGTTCCTGCTCGGGCTCGGAGGCATCGTCGTCGGCTGGTGGGTCAGTCTCAGTCTTCGCTCCTGGGTAGCGTTCCGGCCGCCAGCCCGACGCGTAGCGGGCCGCGAGTGCGAGGGCCTCGGCGGATCGTTCGTCCAACTCGAGGTTGTCTCTGGCAACTGCGGACGCGACCCGAGCCAAGAGAATGTCGGCTCCCAGCAGCTTGCCCAACCAGTCCCACGGCAGGACTGTCTCGCGCCGCCTGGCGATCTCACCAACGGTCTGCGAGGACTGCTCGCCGAGCATGGATCGAAGCAGTTGCACAAATGCGAGGTCGTCTTCCAGGATCGCCTGCGGGACCCGACGGTCGCCGTCACCCCCACCGTCGACAGCCCAACCAACGAGTCGCCCAAGGTCTCGTTCAGTGGCCAGGGCTTCTGCATGGGCGGCAACGATCTGCGAGCGCAAATCGCTCGCGAGCGGGCGCCAATCTTCCTCCTCGATCAGGTTGCTTCCGATGTTCTCTTCGGGGCCCACGACCTGGAGCAAGGCGAGTTTCGCCGAAAGAGTCTCCGCCTTCTCGAACGCCGCCCTCACCGTAGCCGGCCGCTCAGCCTCGGGCAGGCGCCGCACGATCCGCAGCACCAGGCGGTAGACCGCCATTTCGGCGCCCCAGCCAAAACGCCCCCCGCGCCCCGTTCTCAGTTTCGGCAGCTGGTCCAAGATCACAGGCAGAGCCGCGGCCGAATCTGCCGTGAAGTCCTCCTCGTAAGCTTCCAGCAAGCTAAGCGAGTTCTCGACTTGCTCGGGGGACAACGCAGTAAGGAGTTCACTCAAGCGGGAGGTGTCGGACAGGGCCTCGAACATGAGCGCGATCTCCGACGGCGGGGGTGCGTCCTCGGGGATCCGCCGCGAGAGGTAGATACCCAGTATCTCGGCGTTGGCGACTCGCCGCTCTCGTCGCCATCTTGGGGCGAAGTCAGGCCCGAAGTTGTAGTTCTCAAAGAATCTGCGGGATGCGGGGAATACGATCCGACAGAAAGCTTTGACGTTCTCGCTGTTCTGGCCGGCGTCTAGGACGTCCTTCATCGCAGCCTGATGCATCGCTTTAAGAGTGTCAGGCCCGTAGACGTCTTCCAAGCCAGACCCGACGTATGTGAGCGCCACCGCCGCCGCGACAAGTCGCCCGTAAGTCGTCGGCAGCAGGACTCTCAAAGCCTCCAGCGCCAAGACGTCCGTCAGGGATACCTCGACCCCAACCGAAAGAACCGCGAGCGGCACGGCGTTGACATAGCGTCGCACGTCGCGAAGAGAACGGAAGAGCGGCCGCAGGGCGAGCCCGAAGACGTTTTGCCACTCGCTGGAATCGAACGGCCCCGTCGGCAGATCCTCGATCGCGGCATCGAGCTCATGGAAGAGCAGCGACAGAAGGTCGTCCGAGTTTATGGTTGGCAGATCGATCGGCAGCTGGACGATCTTCTCGAGATAGGTCGCCCCATCCTCACCGAGGGCCCTCTCGACTCGCGGACGGTCGAACGCCAACACGTAAACAGTGTTGGGGAAATCGGCCACGAGCCTCACGAGTCTCACGACCTCGCGGATCTCCTGGTCTTCCAGCCGGTCGATATCGTCGATGACGACGACGATGCGTCGATCACCCGAGCGGAGAGCCTTGTCGATGGCGTCCCGCAATTGCCGAGGCGTGGCACCAGAGATCTTCCTCTTCCGCTCGGTCGCTTCCCGGCTTGCGAGCAGGGCAAAGCTGCCTGCCTTAGCGACTGCGCCGACGATGGGAATATCCCCGGCCAGGGCAAGGCCATCGCTGTAGCGGCCCAACGCCGCCGCCGCTTTGTCGTAGCGTTTGGCATGGGCAGAGAGGAGGACAGCGCGGACCTCCTCGAGCAGGCGTGTGACCAGTTGCTCAGTCCCCGAGAACATCCAGGGATTGAACGGGACGATCAGTTCTCCGGTCTCGTCCAGCGCGTCGACGACCATGTTCAGGAACGAGGTCTTCCCATTTCCCCAAGGAGCCATGGCGGAGACGACAAGGCCGTGTCCTGCTGGAGCAGAGTGGATGTAGCGCGCGACCTGCTCCGCAAACGCCCGTCGATGAAGTCGGTCCTCGTCCAGACGGTTGATTGGCCGGTCTTCACTGAGTCCCATTTGAGCGATTCCCCTCGGCAACGCAATTAGAGCGTTGAACACCTGTGCGCCCTAATGCCTGGTCCAAACATAAGTCTTTCGCGCCATGTCGAGGCCTCGATCTTCGCACCTTGCGAAATCAGCGGGTGCGCCGGACCGCGCCTCCCGGGCGCGACCTCAAGCGAGACCCGATCGAGCTGGCCAATCCGGATCCCGGCCAAGATTCCAGTCAACAAGCTTGCCGACCGGGTCTCCAATGTGCGGGCCGCGTCGGCGAAGGAAATGCAAGCCAGCCGATAGGCGCTGTTTTGGCCAACAGGAACGACCCGAATAGCGCCGATAACTGCCAGCGTGGCGACCATTCGGTCGGCCCGTCGAACTGGCACCCCGCGTGTTCGGGACCATGCCCGCCCGAGTTCGCGAATGGGGGGCGCAATTGGTTCCGGTTGGTCGGGGCGAGAGGAGTCAACCCGACACCACCGACCTGAATGTCCCACTTGCCGTGCACTGCGACGTAGCCGGTCGGGGCCACTGGCTCGCTGCCGTGGGTTGATCAGCCGTTAGCTGGCTTCGCCCTGCGTAAGAACGAACAGCCGACGCGCGGCGGCTACAATGGCGGCGGCGATGAGGCTCGCCAGCCGGTCCTCGAACTTCGGATCGGCGAACCGCGGCACGGCCGATGACAGCTTCTTCTTGAGAAGTTGCTTGCAGCCGGAGGGCGCCATGACCTTCCCAACGGACTCCCCATCACGGCCAACGCCGCGCTGCCGCATGTCCGGCGATTGGACTTGGGCCCAAGCCCCCAGTAGTCGACCGGCGGCCGCCGGCGGAAAGGCTTACTAATGACCAGCATCGAGTCCATCGAAGCCCGAGAGATCCTCGATTCGCGCGGCAACCCGACCATCGAGGTTGACGTCACGTTGGACGACGGAGCGTTCGGCCGGGCCGGCGTTCCCTCCGGCGCCTCG
>PMKV01000182.1 GCA_003157875.1 Chloroflexota bacterium | reverse complement strand
AAGAGGTATTCGAAGAGGTATTCGCGCGCGGCGCTCGCGGGTGGCGAGTGGCTGGCTCGGGATGAGACGTTGCGCTCCTATGATTGAACGGTGTCGATACCGCTCCTGGCCACCAAGCTCAACGTCCCGCCACACCGCAGCAAGGTCGTTCGGCGCCCGCGCCTTGACAAGCGGCTGAGCGAGGGGCTCGCGCGCAAGCTGACCCTCGTTTCCGCGCCGGCCGGGTTCGGCAAGACGACGCTAATCGCCGGGTGGGCCGAGGGTTGTGACCTCCCGGTGGCGTGGCTTTCGCTTGACGAGGCGGACGGCGACCTCAACCGGTTCCTGGCGTACCTGATCGCGGCTCTAGGAAACGTCGTGCCCGGGGCGGGCGAAACGGCGCTCGGCCTGCTCGGCGCGTCTGCGACGCCGCCCGCCGAACTGGCGCTCACGCAGCTGTTGAACGATATGGCTGCGGTCGCGACCGATTTCGTGCTGGTCCCCGACGACTATCACAGTGTCGAGGCAAATGCTGTGGACGAGGCGGTCACCTTCCTGGTTGAGCGCCTTCCGCCCGGGATGCACATGGTCATTGCAACCCGCGAGGATCCTGCACTGCCTCTGGGGCGGCTTCGAGCCGGCGCGGAGCTAACGGAGATACGGGCGGCCGACCTGCGCTTCACTCCGGCAGAGAGCGACGCGTTCCTCAATCAGGTCATGGCCCTCGGTCTTTCGGCCGCGAACGTGGACGCTCTCGAGGCCACCACCGAGGGTTGGATCGCCGGTCTCCAACTCGCCGCCATCTCGCTCCAGGGCCGGGAGGATGCTGGTGAGCTGATCCGGGCCTTCTCGGGCGGCCACCGCTTCGTGCTCGACTATCTGGTCGAGGAAGTGCTCAACCGCCAGACGCCGGCCGTCGCCGGATTCCTGCTTCGGACGTCGATCCTGGACCAACTGTCCGGGCCGCTGTGCGATGCCGTTACCGTCAATCCAGGGATGCCGGGCCAGGCGACGCTGGAGCAGCTCGAGCGCGCGAACCTGTTCATCGTGCCGCTTGACGAGCAGCGGCGCTGGTATCGCTACCACCACCTATTCCGCGACCTGCTGCGTCAGAGGCTCGGGCAGGCCGAATCGGCCTCGGCGATCGACGAATTGCACGGAAGGGCGAGCCGGTGGTACGAGGAGAACGGGTTCGACGTCGAAGCTTTCCGGCACGCCGCGGCCGGTCACGATACCGATCGGGCCGAGGTGCTGATCAAGGGCAAGGGCTTGCCGCTCTACATGCGGGGCGCGCTCCCTCCCATCATCGCCTGGTTGTCGTCGTTGCCCGACGAGGCGCTCGAGGCCCGTCCGTCGCTGCGGGCGCTGTACGCGATGGTGCTGCTCGGGAGCGGCCGAACTGCGGGGATCGCCGAAATGCTCGACACCGCGGAAACCGGGCTGGCCGATTGGCCGGACGACTCGGAGACCCGCGACCTCCGTGGCCAGATGGCCGCGACGCGGGCGCTGCTCGCGCTCTCCCAGCACCGGGCGGACGTCATGATCGCCGAGTCGCAGCGGGCGCTGGCGCTTCTGAGACCGCAGAACCTTGCGGCTCGGGCGGCCGTCATCGGCACGCTCGGGTATGCCTACGAGGTTCTCGGCGATCGGGCAGGGGCCAGGAAGACATATGGCGAAGCTCTGACGATCAGCCGGGCCACCGGCAGCCAGTTCGGGGAGATGGCCGCCTCAATGGGCACGGCCACGATGCAGGAACTCGACAACGAGCTCCGGCTCGCAGCCGAGACCTACGAAGACGCAATACGCCTCGCGGCGGATTTTCCGTATCCGGTAATCTCAGAGGCTCATCTCGGCCTCGGCCGCATCCTTTATGAGTGGGACGACCTGGACGCGGCATGGGAACGCGGCCAGAAGAGCCTGGTGCTGGCTCGCCAGCTCCAGAACACCGATCGGCCGATGGCCTGCGGGGTACTGCTCGCGCGGATCAGGCTGGCTCGGGGCGATCCCGAAGAGGCCACCCGCCTCCTGGACGAGGCGGAACGTTCGGTGCGCGAGCCCGAGCACGCTCGCGAGCTGCCGAACGTCGCGGCGGCTCGGGCACTGGTCCTGCTAGCGCGTGGCGACGTAGAAGGGGCGGCGCGGATCTCCGGCAAGTTCGACTTGCCGCTGGTTCAGGCTCGGGTGTCTCTGGCCCGGAAGGACGTTGCGGGAGCGCTGGCCGCGCTGGAGCCGTTCCGCCGTCAGGCCGAATCCCGTGGCTGGCGCGACGATCGGCTGAGAGCCAAGGTTCTGGAAGCGCTCGCCCGGTACGCGGGCGGGGACGGGGAGGGCAGGGCCAAGGAGCTCGCGCTTCTGGGCGAGGCAATGGACGAGGCGGAGCCGGAAGGGTTCGTCCGGCTGTTCGCGGACGACGGGCCTCTTATGACCGGGCTGCTCCGAGAGGCGTTGGTGGCGGGGGTGCATCGCGAGTACGCGAGGCAGCTGCTCGATGCGATGGCCGGTCAGGCCGGTCGGGCCACTGGGCCCGCCGCCAGGTTTGGCCTGGTCGAGCCGCTGAGCAAGCGCGAACTGGAAGTGCTCGGGCTGATCGCCGAAGGGCTGTCCAACAAGGACCTTGCCGAGCGGCTGTTCGTCTCGCCCCAGACCGCCAAGGTCCACGTCCGGAACATCTACTCCAAGCTCGACGTGAGCAGCCGAACCCAGGCTGTCGCTCGGGCTCGCCAGCTCGGTCTCCTGGATTCGAGGTAGGCCCGGCTCGGCCGGCTACGGGGCAGGCTCCAAGATCACCAGCGCCGTCTCGCCGGAACGGCGCATGGAGTAGCCATCGACGTCGTCGCCGAACTCTCGCCAACGCGCCCAGAGGCGCCCTCGTTCTTCGCCAGATGCCGCTCGCGCTCGCACCCGCCGAGTCTGCTCACCCTTGAGTTCGACGGTGGCTTCGGGATGAGCCTGCAGGTTCAGCCACCAGGCTGGTTCGGGGCTGGCCCAGCCGTTCATCGCCAGTGTCACGAGGTTCGGGCCGTCCTCGAAATAGCCGAGAATCGCCCGCCGGACCTTGCCGCTGTGCCGCCCGGTCGTCGTCAGGTACATCGTTCCCCACTTGTCAGGCTTGGCCGGCCATAGCCCACGCCGGCCGCCCGTGATGCCGTAGATCCGGCGGTGGACAAACCAGGCGAGCCGGACGAACCAGCGCGGGGGGAGGGGCGGCTTGCGCTGCTCAGACATGCGACCAGCATGCCACGTCTGCGACATCAGCGAGGTTCTGGCTGGCCCTGGCTGGCGCCCAGGATCGGCTGCGTTCAACGCGCTCGTGCTCCACGCAGGAAGGAGCGCCGCGATCTGCGCCCTCAGAGCCGCATGACCGGCCCTCAAGGTCAGTCCGGCAGCTGCCTAGCCTGTCTGCTCGATAGGTGTGGCGGCCGATTGCCTCGGGACGGCGCCGGCGGAGCTCGACGCGCCCGCGGTCAAGCGCGGTTGAGCATGTGCGGAAACGCACCGGAAACATCTCGATCACACAGGCTCCCTAGCCTCGGTGACGTTTGATGGTTACTGCAGGACCCGCAGCGTGGTCGTTGGAGGAGGACTACCCAGGTGCGAATCCGCAACAGGCAAAGGATCACGGCGATGGTGGCCGGTGCGTTGGCCACTCTACTGCTGGCTGGAAGCGCATCGGCAGCGAACCCGACGCTGCGCATCGTGCCAGACCAGCCAAAGGTGCCGAAGGGAGCCACCTTCACCGTCAGAGTCGTCCAGCACGCCGACATGGCCATCTCGGGTGCCCAGGCCACGGTCACTTTCGATCAGACGAAAGTGCAAATCCAGTCCGTGACCAGGGGGCAACCCTACGCCAACGCCCCGGTCGTCGTGCCGCCCGATCTAACCGGAGCGATCTCCCAGGCAAACGGCAATGGAAAGCTCAAGGAATTGGCGGCCGCCTTCACCTTTCCAGACAATGTTGCTACCGGCGACCAGGACTACCTGGTCATAAGCCTCAAAGCGGTCGGCTGCGGCACCGTCAACTTCGGCCTTCCGGTAGGGCAGACGGATGCGATTATGCTCGACGGACGGACCGACACGTACGGCGCCTACCTGATGCCTACCACAAGCGGGGCCTCCGTCACGATCGACTGTGGTGGCGCTGCCGCGATCACCACTGCCGCCGGCTCGGCCTCTGCCGGGGCATCCGACTCGGGTGGTGCCATTTCGTCCGACATCGCGGTGGCCGGCGCCAGCTCCGGCTCGAGTGATAGCCCCCCACCCGACAGTCCCACAAGCGCCGGCGGCACCTCTTCCGGTTCCGGCGGTGGACTGCCGCTGTGGCTCCCCTTGGTTCTGGCAATCCCAGCCATCGCTATCGTCGGGTTGGGATTGCTGCGATCGCGAAAACCGACGACCAGCTAGGCCGGCGCCGCGCAATGTAGCCAGCACGGGGGCCATGCGACGAAAACTCTTACCAACGCTCGCCCTGCTGGGTTGTCTCCGGGACGAACCACGCAGTCCTGACCGGAAGACCCAGCCCATCCAAGAACGGAGGTGACCGCGGACCGACTCTCGCCGCATGGATTCTGAGATTAGCACACACGGCTTAATCAGCTAGTGAGGAAACATCCTGTGAACAACCTTTCGACGAGCCTGAGGTCGCTTTCGGCGGCTCTCTGCGTCGCCGTCGCGATAGCCGGCACGATGATCGTGTCTGCACCGAGCGCGGCGTTCGCTGCCGGGTCTTGCCCGATCACCGTCTCGGAGTCGGGCTCCACCACCGTCTATCCCGCTTTGATCGCGGCGCAGGCCGGGTTCCAGGCGGCAACCGGTTGCACCATCAACATCGTTGGTAATGGCTCAGGTGCGGGTCTCACCGCCCTGCTCGCCGGCTCCGTGAACATTGCCGCCTCCTCTCGTCCCCTTAACGCGGGTGCCGAGCAGAGCGGTCTCTATGCCTGGCAGATCGGTGGCGACGCCATGGTGCTCGCCGTCCGGAACTCGTCGGCGATGAGCTCGATCACGCAGATCACCCAGAACCAGGTTCAGGGGATCTACAACGGCTCGATCACCAACTGGAACCAGATCAATCCCTCTGCCACCAGCATGACGATCGTTCCCCGATCGCGCATCACGGTTTCGGGTAGCTACAGCGACATGCTCCGGCTGTTCAATGTCACGGCCGCTCAGGAAGCGGCAGTGGTCACCGCCAGTGGTCAGCCCCGGCTCACCACGAGCCAGGACGAGGCCGATGCCGCCTGCAACAACGACGGCCAGATCGTCTACACCAGCCTCGCCAACCTCCTGACGTACGGTCCCGCGGGCTCGGGTTGCCTCAAGGCACTCAGCCTGTCCGCGGGCAGCTCGTCGACTTATGTCGCCCCGAGCGTCACCAGCGTTCAGAACGGGACCTACCCGGCCCCGCGCCAGCTCTTCCTTGCCATGCAGAAGTGGTCCGTCGTCGGCGGCGCCGCCACGACTGACAACTCGGCCAACGTCAAGGCCCAGGCCTTGGTGAATTACATGCTCAGCGCCGCTGGGCAGGCCGCGGTCGCGCAGGTCGGTTTCGTTACCGCCAGCGTCCCCTCGGCTCAGCCGATCCCCGACTACGACGTCACGCTCGTTGGCGCCATCGGCCTGGGCGCCATCGGCAACATCACTGGCCGCTGGGGCCAGACCTCCGCCTGCAACGGCTGGATCCGCGCCGACGCCGCTCATGTCGGCGCCGTGGGCCTGGCCGCCATCGGCAAGGTCACTGCCCACTGGGGCCAGACCGGTTTCGTCGCTCCGTAACCAGTTCCTACCACCAGGCAACCCAACGCAAAGTGAGGACTAGAACTGTGAATCGCAAGAACTTCGCGGCAATCGGAGCGGGCGCTCTGCTGGCCCTGGCCAGCCTGGTCGTCCCGTCGAGCGCCTTCGCGGCCGGCAACTCGATCACCGCCAGCCCCGCGACCACCACCATCTCGCCCGCCGGCAGCGCCGGCAGCACCTTCACCGTCAACGTGACCGGCAACGGCTCCGTCGCCATCAGCGCCGCCGGCGCGGCCCTCAGCTTCGACAAGTCCCGCCTCCAGGTCACCGCCATCGCCAAGGACGCGACGGAAGTCGCCAACGGCGTCTCGTACGCCGGCTTCCCGACCGCCGCGAATACGGCTTCGTTCCTCGCCACCGCCAACTCGACCGGCACCATCCCGACCATCGGCTGGTTCTACGTCGACGGCTCCAGCAATGAGACCGCCGGCGCTGAGCACGGCATCTTCAGCGCGACCTTCCAGGTCATCGCCACCGGCAACTCCAGCATCACCCCCGTCATCGTCGCCGGCGTCGGCGGCCTGAACGACGGCACCGCCGCCAACTACGGCACCGGACTAACCAACGTCGCCCTCAACAGCGCGGCAGTAGTCAACCCGGCTGCGACCCCGACCCCGGTCCAGACCGCAACCCCGGTCCCGACCGCCACCCCGGTCCCGGCCTCGGCTCCCCCCGGCACGGCCACGACCAACGTCACCGGTACCCTTGGCGGCGGCTTCCTGGGCCTCTCTTGCCCGGCCGCCATCACCATCCCGCTCGTCCGGAACGCGACCAACACCACGGTCGTCAACTGCGTCGTCTACTCCGACATCATCTGGAACCTCAACGTGGCCGATCCCAAGGCCACCAACACTGGCTTCATGACTGACGGCACGAAGGTTCTCTCGAACCCGATGTTCGTCCAGATGTACGACGCCAGCAACACCCTCATCAACAGCGTCAGCCTGACCACCGGTGGCCTGCTGACCAGCGGCGCGAACAGCATGAACGTCGCGTCGACGCTCAGCCAGTTCGTTACCCCGCAGGACAAGCCCGGCAACTACGGCATTCAGGTCAACTACTCGGCCGTTTCCGGTTTCTAACCGGCAACTCTGAACCCGAGGGGGATGGCCGCAATAGCCATCCCCCTCCCCGCTTTGACAGAAGGGAAGCGGATGCGCCCACACATCGAACGAATTGCCCTCCCGCTGCTGCTCGGCGCCGTTCTCGCGCTGGGCCAGGCCCGAGTCTCCACAGCCGCCTCGCCATCCCCAGCCGCGCCAGGGGCCACCCCGATCACCACGCCCCCGACGAGCGGCACCCTCAACGTTTCGCCGCCCATCATCAGTCTGAACATCGCGCCGGGCGGTACCGGCTCCACTCAACTGACGGTGCATTCCGCGATCGTGCAGAACGTGCAGATCACGGCGGCAGGGCTCGGCCAGGGACCGGATGGCGCGTTTCAGCCGCTGGTCGCGGCCAAGGACACCAGCCCCTACTCAGGGCGAGCGATGATGTCGGTCGAGCCCCAGAGCTTCCAGATGCAGCCGGGCGGGTCGCAGACGGTCACGGTCAACGTCAGCGTCCCGACGGGAGCGGGAGAGGGGACGCGCTACGCCATAGTCAACGTTACCGGCACGCCCGGCACGGGCTCCGAGAACGTTGGACTGGCTGTCGAGGTCGGTGTCAGCTCGCTGATCACACTCACCGGCACCTCGCAGACCCATACGGGCGCGATCAAGAATCTGGCTGTCGCGAAGCCCGTCCCGGGTCAGCCCCTGGCGGTCACCGGCACGGTCCAGAACACCGGCAACTCGCACTTCGGTGCCGCACCCAACCAGGTGAACACCTCCGCCACGTTGACCAATGCGAACGGTGACACCGTCTCAGCGGGCAAGCAGGTCATGACGGGCAACTCCATTGTGCCGTCGTACGGCCGGCAGTTCTCGGTCCCGCTCAAAACGAGCCAGCCCCTGGGCGACGGCCGGTACCACCTTCGGGTGGAGGCCGTGCTCCAGGATGGGACCTTGCTCGATAGCGCGTCGCTCGATTTCACGCTTACCGGCGGCGAAGTGGTCCTTGGTGCGACCGCCAATGGCCAGGGTGACAGCGGCCCGAGCGGCACGCTACTTCTCCTGATCGCGGCGCTCTGCGCGGCAGTCATCGGCTCGGTCGCCGTCAACCTGTTGCTCCTCGGCCGGCGGCGCCGGAACGAACGACGCAACGCCTGAGTCGCATCAGCAAGTGTCACCCCCGGCTCCCGATGAGACAGCGAGGGCAGTTGTGAGTACGACCGACGTCCACCGGCACGAGGCCAGTGGCTCCGTCTCGGCGCCGTGTCGTGTTTCGGCGCTGCAAAGGTTGCGATCCGTAGCGATCGCGTCGGTCGTGGCGCTGGCCGCCGCGACGGGAGCGCTCATCGGAGCGGCTCCATCGCCGGCTGTGGCCGCCGGCGCGGCTACGATGCGAATCGACGTGTCCGCTCCGACCGTGAACGGCGGAGAAACGTTCACGGTCAACATCGTGGGGAACGCCGACGCCGTCTCGATTGGCGCCGAGGCGACGCTCGCCTTCGACCCGATCCTGGTCCAGGTCACGAGCATCACGCCCGGTCCCGCCTACGCCAGGGGTCTGTCCCTCTTCGGCGTCAAGGACGACGGCACGCCCGCGACGGTCAGTGCCGCCGAAACGA
Source organism: Chloroflexota bacterium (assembly GCA_003157875.1). Taxonomy (GTDB): domain Bacteria; phylum Chloroflexota; class Limnocylindria; order Limnocylindrales; family CSP1-4; genus Fen-1039. Next base: position 5,251 of record PMKV01000182.1, on the reverse strand, counting down.
AGGCGAACCAGACCGGCACGGTGGTCATCGCCGCCAGCGGGATCGCGCCGGCCGGCGATGCCGTGATCGTGACTCTCACCATGCAAGCAGTGAAGGGGCCGGGCGGAAAGGCCAGCCTCGCTCTTCGTACCCCGGCGTTCACAGACGCGGACGGCAACACACTGCCTGCGACGAGCACGGTTGCGAACGTGACCGTTGCGCCGACCTCAGGGGTCACGGCGCCTCCCGCGCCCTCAGGAGGGCCGAGCGGCCCATCCGGTCCTGCATCGGTTACGCTCATCGCTGCTCCGGAGAGCGTTCAGGTTGCCGTCGGCGGTTCCGTGAAGGTCGACCTCGAGATCAGCACAACGGCGGACGTCGGCAAGGTCGTGGCAGATCTCCACTTCGATAGCACCGTGGTCCAGGTCCAAACGGTTGAGCTCGGACCTCTCTGGAGCGGCGCGAGACTCCAGTTTGGTCTCGGCACCCCGCTGGACCAGGCCATCGCACAGGCCAACTCGGGCGGAACGCTGACTGGAGTCACCGTTCCGGCGCCGGCCTCCGCCGCGGGTCAAGGCGCCAACGGCACATTTGCGATCATCACCCTGAAGGCCGTTGCCGACGGCACTTCCGTGATGGGTATAGCCGGCTACGTCTACGACCCCGATGGCGCGGCCATGCCGGTCTCCATCCAGGCGTCCAGCCTCGTCGTCGGTTCCGGCGCCACCGCGGCTCCGGGCGGCGCGTCGGTCGTGGGCGGCGGTGGCAACGGCAGCGGTGGCCCCAGTCCGCTCCTCATCCTCGCTGTCGTTCTTGCGATTGTGGGGCTGGGTGGCGGCGCCATCCTGCTTCTGCCGAGGCCCGGATTCTTGAGGCGCCGGTGGCCGTATGTGGTCTCCCTCGCGCTCGGCCTCATACCGGTCCTTGTGTTCGTGGGCGTAGTCGCGATCATCGTGATCAACAGCCTTCCCGCGTTTGGCGACCCTGGGTTGCCCGCCTTGCTCGGAGACCAGTTCGTAGGCAAGTACAGCGGTGGGGGCTTCGCAGGGAACGTCTACGGCTTGCTGCCGGCCCTGGTGGGCACGGTGCTGATTGCGGCCATCGCGGTAGTGCTCGCGCTGCCGGTTTCGCTCGCCATGGCGATCATCTCCACGGAATTCGCCATGGGTCCGGTGGGTCGCGTAATGCGGCCGCTGATCGGCCTTCTTTCGGGGATCCCCCCCATCGTCTACGCGGCGTCTGTGATGGTGTTCGTCAGGGACTTCATGATCCCGAAGTTCGCGGCGAACACGACCTTCGACAAATTCAACCCCGCGACGATCGGGGCCAACCCCGCCACATGGCCCCCGGTGGACGTGCCCTTCAATTCGGGTTCGTTTCCCTGGTCGACCACGATCGCTGGTGGTAACAGCACTCTGTTGGGTGGGATCCTGATCGCGCTCCTGCTGATCCCATTCATGACCCCCATGATCGCGGACGCCATCAGGAACGTGCCTACATCCGCTCGGGAGGCGTCTGTCGCTCTGGGCGCGAACCGCGTCTACACGCTACGCAAGGCCATCCTGCCGGTCGCCATGCCTGGCATCGTAACGGCCCTCGCCCTGGGTACGCTCAAGGCGGTCGGCGACATCGTGATCATCTCGTTCGCGGTCGGGTGGCAGGCTCAAACGGTCCCCAACCCCATCGCCGACGTACTCGAACGGACACCGGCGCTGGCTGCGGAGGCGGCGAACATGATCGTTCCATTCAATAACCCAGAAGCCGCGGTCCTTCCCACCGACAATGCCGTCGGCAACCTGAGCGCGCTCATGCTGCTGCTCGCCGCGGCAATGATGGTTCTGCTGATGAACTACTTGAAGGCGCGCTGGCGCCGGAGGATGAGCTCATGACCGAGGCCGGCAGGCAAAGCGCCTCCACCATCGCGCCGCCGGTTGCGACCGTTGATTCGGCGCGACTGGTGTTCCTCGTCCCGATGGCGGGTGCCATAGTCGGTGCCGGCGTTGGTCTCGGGACCCTGGTCTCCAACGACGTGGACGCGGCCTCGGTGCCGGCGCTCGCGATACTGACCCTATCTCTTCTGACCGCGCTCTCGTACCTGCGCATGAGGGCCGGAAGGTGGGACCGGCCGGGGCTCATTCTCCTGGTCGCGTCTGCCGCGGCCGCCGGCGTCCTCCTGGTCGTGCCGCAGTGGATGTACGGCATGAACGTCAACGGCATCGTCCACCATTCCGTGGTATCCATTCCGTTGCTGCTGCTGGTATCGACCGCCGCGGGCGCGCGTGCCATCCAGTGGATATCCGGAGCCTCGCCCAGCGGGCGAGACCTGGCCCTGTACCCCTGGCTCGCTCTCCCGGTATTGCTGGCTCTGATCGCCTACGGGCTGCTGCTTGGTGACATCGTCATCACCGGCATTGGCGGCATGAGCATGAGCATCCTCACCACGGCCTACCATACCGTCCCGAGTTCCAACGGCGGGCTGGCGATCAGCATCGGACCGGTCGGATTGCTGAACGGCATCCTGGGGACGCTGCTCTTGACGGCCATGACGCTCCTCATTGCCGTCCTGCCTGGGGTTGGGGCCGGAGTGTTCATGAACGAGTACCCCGGCCGGCTGGCCAGGGTGGTCGACTTCTGCACTCAGATGCTGCGGGCCGTGTCGATGTTCGTGATCGCCGCCGCGGCCTTCGGGATCGTCAAATCGATGAACGGTTGGGATCCCGGCAGCTTCGTCTCCCAGCTCGTCCGCGGTTCGTTCACGGATCCCGTGTCGGGAGCGCCAAAGCCGGAGAACGGATCCTTCTTGTTCGCGGCCGCCGTCCTCGCCCTCCTGGTGATGCCTGTGATCGCCAAGATGACCGAGGAAGGGCTGCGCTCGGCGCCCCGAGAACTCCGCGAGGGATCGATTGCTCTCGGCGCTACCGATGGCCACGCTCTGCGTCGCATCCTGTTGCCGTGGGCCGCGCCCAACATCCTGACTGGGCTTGTGATCGCGGCGGCGGAGGCCAACGGCAGTCTGGCAGCGATCCTGTTCCTCGAGGGAGTAGGCGAGAACGGGGTCGGTCTCACGAACGGCGTGACCTCCCTGGACTACTCGGTCTTCGCCACGCTGTACGGCCCGATCTTGTATGCGCACACCATGCAGAAGTACCAGCTCACGGCGGCGCTGCTACTGCTCTTGCTGACGGCGGGACTCAGCGTCGCCGCGCTGCTTCTCCAGCGGCGGTTCGCGAAGCGGTACCGCGGCTCGATGACCGCTAACTAGCCGACCCCTACCTAGGGAGACGAAATCGATGTCAGTCGCTCGGCCGCCAGTTGTCGGCGCAGGAGGAACAGGAGACGCCCAGTCGACTCCTGAACGTGGAGGCCCGCTCGTGGAGACAGTTACAGGCAACGTCATGGAGACCGAGGTGCTCCGCATCTCTTATGGCAAGCGGGAGGTGCTGAAAGGCGTCGGGATCCCGATCGCGAAAGGCAAGGTCACGGCTATCGTGGGTCCGTCGGGCTGCGGAAAGACGACCCTGCTCCGTAGCCTGAACCGGCTGACGGACCTGACCTCGAGTTGCCGGGTGACGGGGCGGATCACCCTGGATGGTGAAGACTGCATCTCTATGGATCCGGTGCTCCTGCGTCGCAGGGTGGGCATGGTCTTCCAGAAGCCGAATCCGTTCCCGATGTCGATTCGGGACAACGTTCTCTATGGCGTACAGGCTCAAGGCAACCGCGGGACCAAGCACGACGAGATCGTCGAGTCGAGCCTGAAGAAGGCTGTCATATGGGACGAGGTCAAGGACAGGCTGGGCCACAGCGCACTGGACCTTTCCGGCGGGCAGCAGCAGCGCGTCTGCATCGCCCGAACGCTGGCCGTTTCGCCGGAAGTGGTCCTGATGGACGAGCCGGCCGGTTCGCTAGATCCGCGCTCAACCCTTCTGCTCGAGGAGAGCATCGCCGCCATGCGGGGCGACTACACGGTCGTGATCGTCACCCACGACGTCGGCGAGGCTCGTCGAATCTCGGACTTCCTGCTCTTCATGTACGAGGGACACGTGATCGAATACGGCGAGACGGAGCGGCTGTTCAGCGATCCCAGAGAGGCGGCCACGCGCGACTACCTGGCAGGAGGACTGGTCACTCTGCCGGATACGGCCGAAGGCGAGGCCCCGACGGCCGCTTGAGCTTTGGCCGGCAGTTCGAGGCGCGGACTTCCGCTCCATCGGGACACCTGCGCGACCGCGTGCACGTGATCGGCGCGTCTGAACCGGCCGGAACTCGCTCCGACGGGCGGTGTGCCGTCCCAACCACATCGGGCTGCCGCCGACCCCAGACCGAAGCCGGCCATGCTAGCCGCGGATGAGGCCCTTCACGCCGTACCGGCGGATGAACCACACTGCTCCGATCGCTGAATACAGAGGGATCATCATGAGCAAGAGGAAGATGGTCGTGCTGTCGTCGCCCCCAGAGCTTGAGCTCGCGACTGGCGCCGGCGAGTGGGGCGCTTTGCTGACGGGTGCCAGTTGCTTTGGCGTGGGAGGCGGAGTGCCCGTCTCGGCGGCGACGGCCAGCTCTGGGGCTGTCGTCGCGTCGGGGTTGGCCACGGCCGCTGGCGTGACGTAGACGTAGACGACACGTGTGTTCGTGATCGGCGGTGGTGGCGGAGGGGGCGTGAGGGTAAGGGGCGTCTGGCCGGGCGCGCAGTCCGCCGCCTGGACGATCCCTCCAACTGTAGAGAGTGGCAGGACGGTGCCATAGGAAGCGAGACGTCCATCCGACATCAGCGCATCATAGACAAGCGTGGGCAGGTCGAGGTCAGATGGGCGACCGCAGACGATCGGCGTGAAGGTTACGGTCAGGAACAGATTGTCCCCGGCTGGGATGTTGTCCGGCTGGAGCATATTGGCGCTGATACCCGACAACCATCCCGTGGTATTTGCTGCACTGATGAACTGGCTCATCCTGGAAGCGGACGGTGCCTTGATCGGAGCGCTGGCGAAGGCCGGGCCGAACGTCACGGATGTGATCTGCAGCACCGTGTAGTCGAACGCGAGTGTCGCCTGCACGCCGGCGATGTCCACGGAGGAATGCTCCCAGATCTGAAAGGTGCGGCTGGTTCCCACCACCACCTTATCTGTCACCCACACGCCCGTCACTGGATCCCTATGCCCCTCGACCGGCTGAATGGAGGGGTCGACCCAGAGCCAGTTTGTCGCGGCCGCTCCACCCGAAGGCAGGGGGGGCGGAGTGCCCGTCGGCGTCGGGCTGGGCGAAGGGCTCGGGC
>PMKV01000018.1 GCA_003157875.1 Chloroflexota bacterium | reverse complement strand
GAGCTTGCCGAGCTCAAACGTTCAGACCTCTACCGTCCTCTTCGCGTTCTCTCGACGCCGCAGGCCGCCGAAGTCGTCGTCGATGGGGCGGAGCTGATCAACCTCTCCTCGAACAACTACCTGGGCCTGGCCACTCACCCCAAGCTCAAGGAAGCGGCGCTGGCCGCGACCCGCGATTTCGGCGTCGGCTCAGGGGCCGTTCGGACGATCGCCGGCACGATGACCATCCACGAGCGCCTCGAGACCGAACTGGCCGAGTTCAAGCACACCGAAGCGGCCCTGACGTTCCAGTCGGGCTTCACCGCCAACACGGGCGTGATCCCGGTCGTGACCGGAGAGACCGACCTGATCGTGTCCGACGCGCTCAACCACGCCTCGATCATCGACGGCATGCGGATGAGCAAGGCGCCGCGGGTCGTCTATCCGCACAAGGACACCGCAGCGTTGCGGGAGCTGCTGCGGGAGGCGCGGACCTTGGGGCGGAAGGACGCGGCCGGCAAAGCCACCGGCGAGCCGCACCGGCTCATCCTCGTGGTCACGGACGGCGTCTTCAGCATGGACGGCGACATCGCCCCGCTGCCGGAGATCGTGGCCGCGGCCGAGGAGTTCGGCGCGGCGGTCATGATCGACGACGCCCATGCGTCCGGCGTGCTGGGGCGAAACGGCCGCGGCACGGTGGACCACTTCAACCTGCACGGCCGCGTGGCGATCCAGGTCGGGACGCTGTCCAAGGCGACCGGTGTGCTGGGCGGATACGTGGCCGGGAGCGCGGCGCTGCGCGAGATGCTGATCCAGCGGGCCCGGCCATTCCTGTTCTCCACGTCACATCCGCCGGCCGTGGCGGCGGCGTGCGTCGCCGCGATCCACGTCCTGCTCGACGAGCCCGAGCTGATCGACCATCTCTGGGCCAACACGATCTACTTCAAGGGCGAGCTCGGCCGGCTCGGCTTCGACACCGGCGCCTCGGAAACCCCGATCACGCCGGTGATGATGGGCGAATCGGCGATGGCCCAGCGCTTCAGCGCACGCCTCTTCGAGGAGGGCGTCTTCGCCCAGGCCGTCGTCTACCCGACGGTGCCGCTGGATCGGGCCCGCATCCGAACGATCGTCACCGCCGAGCATTCGACCGCCCAACTGGACCGCTGCCTGGCGGCGTTCGCGAAGGTGGGGCGCGAGCTGGGGCTGATCGGCGGCTAAGTCCCGACCACTGGCGAGTCTGAAGACGTGCTTGTGAGCTCGCCGCGGATCAGTCGCACGAATGCGTCACCGCCCGCGATGACGCGCCGTGTTTCGAGATCGGCCATCCAGCGCGCTCCCGGACCTCCAGGTCCGATCGTGTTCAGCCACGCCATATCCGGGTAGGCGAGAGCGGCGGGGATGTCCGGTCGGGCGCCGGAGGCGGAGGATGGCGCGCAGGTTGGCGGCTCAGCGGCGGCAGTCCGCCCTTTCGCGAACCCTAGAAGTCCGTCCCGAACTCGGCGCGGTAGCGGCTGCGGAACTGCTCCATCGTGAACCGGTGGTTCTGGGTTCCGTCGTGGGCGATCTTGATTGCGCCCATTAGCGAAGCGATCCTCCCGGACGTCTGCCAGTCGAGCTTGTTGGCCAGGCCGAATAGAAGTCCGGCCCGGTAGGCGTCGCCGCAGCCGGTGGGGTCCTTGGCCTCGGCGACCGGCACGACCGGGATGTCGATCCGTCCGCCGCGAGTGTGGATGGTGGAGCCCTCTTTGCCGCGGGTGATGACGACGGCCTCGAGCTGGCCCAGGGCTTCATCCACGGTCATCCCCGTGCGCTCGGCGATCACCTCCCACTCGTAGTCGTTCGCGGCGAGCCAGGTCGCCTGGCCGATGAATTTGCGCAGCAAATCGGCCTCGAACATCGGAAGACCCTGGCCGGGGTCGAAGACGAATGGAATGCCGGCGGCATGGAACTGCTCCGCGTGCTCGATCATCCCATCCCGGCCATCTGGAGAGACGATGCCGAGGCCCACATCCGCGGCGTCGCTCACTTTGTTGTTATGGGAGAAGCTCATGGCGCCGGGGTGGAACGCGTTGATCTGGTTGTCATCCAGGTCCGTGACGATGAAGGCCTGGGCGGTGAACGTGTCCTCGACCACGGTCACGCGGCTGCGGTCGACACCGCACTCTTCCATCCACCCGGCGTAGGGCCCGAAGTCCTCGCCGACCGTGCCCATCGGCAGGGGATCTCCGCCGAGTAGCTTCAAGCCATAGGCGATGTTCCCGGCACAGCCGCCGAACTCCCGACGCATCTTCGGCACCAGGAAGGACACGTTGAGCATGTGGACCTTGTCCGGAAGGATGTGATTCTTGAAGCGATCCTCGAAGACCATGATGTGGTCGTAGGCGAACGAGCCGCAAATCAGGGTCCGCATTCTCTCTCCTGCAACGCCGGGCGGTACGGAAGACCGAGGCCGCGTCTCGGCCATCCGGTGGCTTATGGCACCTCGGCGTCGGCCGCCGGTTGCTGCACGATACCCGACCGCTAGCTCTTCACGGCCTTCTTGCCGTAGGCCTCCAGGAGAACCGCACACGTGACCAGAAGATAAGCAGCGCCCCGGATGATGATGAGCGGGGTGTTGAGCTCATCGGTGAGGCTGAACAGGGACGTCAGATGGGAGATGCCGAACAGCCCGAAGGCGCAGGCCACGAGCAGAATCACCCCGCTGCGCGTGCGCTGCCAGGCCATGAACCCGATGACGACGATGGCGATACACAGGGCAAGGTTGAAGGCCGTTTGGGTGTCCCAGTTGAAGTTCATGTTCCCAAACCTCCTGTAGCTTCAGCCAGGCGGCCTCGCGGTCGTCCGGCTCATTCGGTGGGTGGCGCGTCGCGATCTTAGTCGGTCGCCCGAGGCTCACAACCCCCTCTGGGCCGTTCGGTCGCCGAAAGTCGCGAGCGCCTTCGGACCGGGGTCGACGAGATCGACAGCCAATCCGGCCATGCTGGGGCGGCGCGCTGGTGGCAGTTCGGCCGTCGTGGCCGCCCTTTGGCCGGAGGCCGCTCGGTCGCCCAAGGCCGCCTTCCGACGCGGTCGCGCCAAGTCGGGCAAGATTCATGGCGTGACTGACATCGACCCCACCAACGCCGCCCCGCGGAAGCCTGCCCAAGCGTTCGACGTTCCGCTCGACGCCCACCTTCATACGGACCTCTCGCCGGACAGCAAGGTGCCGATGGAGCTGTACGCGGCCCAGGCATTCGAGCGCGGCATCCCGGAGATCGCGCTGACCGACCACCTGGACTTCATGCCGGGCGCGCCGGCCTACGACTACGCCGACTATCCGCGCCGCCAGAGGATGATCCGCGAGCTACAGGAGCGTTGGGCCGGCAAGGTCACGATCCGCTTCGGCGTGGAGCTGACTTACGAAAGCCGGTACGACTCGGAGATCCGCGAACACCTGCGGACCCATACCTACGACTACGTCCTTGGTACGTGCCACGCCTTGCCGGACGGGCCGTACGCCAGGGAACGGATCGCGTCGTTCGCCTCGGGCAAGACCCTCGCCGAAGCGATCGCACCGTACTTCGCCGAGGTACTGGGCGCCATTCGGAGCGGCCTCTTCGACACGATCGGGCACCTGGACATGGTCAAGCTGTGGCTCAACCCGTGGTTCAAGCCCGCGGACTTCGCCGCGCTGCCCGAGGCCTACGAGCCGCTGCTGGCCGCGCTGGTGGAGAGCGGCTCGGCCCTGGAGGTGAACTCGTCGGGACTGCGCCACCGAACCGGCGAGACGTACCCCGGGCCGTGGGTCGTGCGCCGCTTCCGCGAGCTGGGCGGGCAGCGCGTCACGACCGGTTCGGACTCGCATCTGCCCAACTGCTTCGCCTTCGGATTGGAGGAGGCCTGCGAGATCGTGGCCGCCGCGGGCTTCGACCGGTTGACGCTGCAGCGGGCCGTGGACCGCGGCGATCTGGTGCTGCCGGAGAGGTTCCGCCGCTAGAGCTTCGGCTTCAGCAGATACACATTGATGTGGGCCGACCCGGTCAAGGTCGGCTTCGCAGCGTCGGACACGGTGAGAGTCTGGATGCCGGTGGTGCGTAGCGTCGCCGTGAACTGATGACTGCCCTTGTCGGCCGCGTTGAAGGGGTGATCGGCCGGCAGTGTCGCCGCGCCATCGCTGCTGCTGAAATGAGCCGTACCGTTGTATCCGGTCACGGTCGTCCCGAAAGGATCGACCGCCGTGGCCGTGAAGGTGAAAGTGGCGTCCCACATCGCCGAAGCCGGGGCCGTTACCACGAACGAGGTGACAGGGATCGTCGCCTGACCATTGGTGTTCTCGCCCCAGCAGACCACGCTGCCGTTCGTGCGCACGGCACAGGCATGGTGGTAGCCGGCGCTAGCGCTGACGAACGTGCCCGTCGGGGTGTTCGGGATAGACGCGTCGAGCGCGTCCCAGCACACCAGCGTACCGGCGGTCTTGATGGCGCAGTAGTAGCCAATGTCCGGGCCGCCCGGAGTCTGGCCCCACTGACCCGCACTCAGAGCCACGTATGTCGTCGACGCCGGCAATGGCAGAGCGGGAGCGCCGCCCCAACAGGCAAGGGTGCCGTCGGTCTTGATGGCGCAGGCGTGCTCGGAGGCCGCCGCGATCGTGGTATACGTGCCGCTCGGTGGGTTCAGCTGTCCGTAGTCGCCCCAGCCCCAGCAGACGATCGAGCCCGTGGTTCGCAGCCCGCAGGCGAACATGCCGCCCGCGCTAACGGCCCGATAGGTGCCGGAGGGCGGACTGGATTGGCCCTCGTTGTTGAGCCCCCAGCACGCCAGCGTCCCATCTGTCCTTATGCCGCAGGCAGCGTCCACGCCCGAGCTGACGGCTGTGAAGTTGCCGGCCGGTGGACTGTCCTCTCCATAGACGTTCGCGCCCCAGCAGGCGAGCGTGCCGTTGGTCCGGATGGCGCAGTTGTCTTCGCCTCCGGCGCTCACGGCCTGGAATGTGCCCGCCGGTGGGTCCGCTTGTCCGGCGTCGTCGCCTCCCCAGCAAACGATCGAGCCGCTCGCGGTGATCGCGCAGGTGTGATCGAACCCGCCCGAGACGATCGGCAGTCGCGCACCGGTGAAGGTGCCGGCCGGAGGTGTGGCCTCGCCGTGCCCGTTCTGGCCCCAACAGGCCAGAGTGCCGGCGGTGCGAACCCCGCAGGTGAAGTTGCTGCCGCCGGCGAGGGCGACGAACGTCCCCGACGCAGGCGTCGCACCGCCGTAGCCGTTGGCTCCCCAGCAGTAGGCCGTGCCGTTCAGCCCGATCGCGCAGATCTGGTAGTAGGCGCCGCTCACGGCCGTGAACGAGCCCAGAGGCCAGTACTGCTGGCCGTACAGATTGGACCCCCAACAGACCAGAGTGCTATCGGTCTTGATGGCGCAAGTGTGCGCGGCTCCCGCGGACACCGCGACGTAGAGCCCGCCCGGGGCGTTGGTCTGGCCGGAAGAGTTGAGGCCCCAGCAGACCAGCGCTCCGCCGGTCCGGATGGCGCAGGTGTGGGCCTGGCCCGAGCTGACTGCGATGAATGTCCCCGCCGGCGCCGTCGATTCGCCGCTGGTGTTGCGACCCCAGCAGGCCAGTGTGCCGTTGGTCTTGATGGCACAGCTGTGGTTGCCGCCCGAGCTAAGCGCCACGAACGTTCCAGCCGGTGGAGTGGACTCGGACGAGGAGCTGTCGCCCCAACACGCGATCGTGCCGCCGACCTTGAGGGCACAAGTGTGGATGCTCCCGGCGCTGACGGCCGTGTAGGTGCCGCTCGGTGCGGCGCTCTGACCGAAGGAGTTGTCGCCCCAACACGCGAGCGTTCCGTCCGCCTTGATTGCGCAGGCGTGGGCATCTCCCCCGGTTACCATCGATCCGCCGACCGCGGAGACGGACTGGCCGAGATTGGTGAGTGGCGCCGCCTGGGCCGGGGCCGCGAGCGCGGGGACCACGGATAACGCCAGCGCCAGGCTGACTGCCCAGACGGCCCTCGTCGCGAGAGCTGGCCAGCGCCCCAAGCCTCCGATTCCTCGCTTCCGGCCCAGTGCTGCGGAAAGCCGACGAAGTTTCATCCCGTCCATCCTCTCGCTGGCGAACGGCCGCCACCCGTCTCCCGCGCGTCCCCAAGGCCGCGAGAACGAATGCGTGCGGCGTACGACCCTGGGCGAGCGCTCGGCCCCCATCGGCCCCACTGGCGCCCGCGCGAAATGCTAGACCCGTCGCGTCGCCGGGACAGTCGGGTGGCCGACAACCGGGTCTTGGCGCGGCGCTTACCCTTGCAGGATGGAACTCACCGTCCTCGGCGCGGCCCCGGCATACACGGATCGTCGCGGTTCGGCCGCGTCGTCGTACCTGCTGCGAGCTGGTGGCGCCGGCGGCGCGGGCGGCGGCACGCCGAACGGCCTTGGCGCGGCGCTGCTCTTCGACATCGGGCAGGGCTCCTTCGCCAACCTGGCGGCGACGCTCGAGCCCAGCGCGCTGACCGGCGTTCTGGTCAGCCATCTGCACCCCGACCACCTGGTGGACCTCGTGCCGCTGCGCCACTACCTCAAATGGGAGTTCGACCCACCGCGGCGGGTCAGGGTCATCGGCCCGGCCGGGCTGGGCGGTCGCATCGACGCACTCGACGGCCACGAGGGTTTCGCGGCCGAGGCCCTGGACGTGGAGGCGCTCTCGGCCGGCGTCCACCGCATCGGTCCCTTCGAGATCGAGGTCCTTCGGGTCACGCATACGGAAGAGAGCTACGCGTTCCGGGTCGTTGCGAGGGCGGGCGTTTCGGGCGCGACGGGGGCCGGCTTCGTCTACTCCGGCGATTGCGCCTGCGCCGAGGATCTCGCGCCACTCATCCATCCCGGCGACACGTTCCTCTGCGAAGCCTCGTTCGGGGCGGGGCCGGTCGCGCCGGGTGCTCAGCACATCACCTCCGGCGACGCCGCTCGGGTCGCCGCGGCCGGCGGCGCCGCCCGGCTGCTTCTGACGCACATCCTGTCGGGCCACTCTCGCTACGAGACCCTGGCGGCCGCCCAGTCCGTATTCGCCGGGCCGATCCAGCTCGTCACCGAAGGGGACCGCTTCGAGATCTAGCCCGACGACCGCGATCGATCGAGCGGCGATCAGCCTGTAGATGTGCGGGCACTGGTCGACCGGCCGCGCGCCGTTTGCCCGACTCGTTCAAGATTGACGACTGCAGACGAAGACCTCGGATTCGGGCCCCAAGGAGACAGCGCGATGGCAACCAGCGGAACGACAGCTCAATCGACCGGCGGAGCCGCCGGACCGCTCTCTCCCGAAGAGCTTCGGCTCATCGACGCCTACTGGCGGGCCGCCAACTACCTCTCCGTCGGCCAGATCTACCTGCTCGACAACCCGCTGCTGAGGCGGCCGCTCGAAGCCGAGGACGTCAAGCCGCGGCTGCTCGGCNNCGCGAGATCAAGGCCCGCGACCTGAACTGCATCTACATCATCGGGCCGGGGCACGGCGGCCCGGGCCTGGTCGCCAACACTTACCTCGAGGGCAGCTACACGGACTTCTACCCAAGCATCACCCGCGACGAGGATGGCATCCGCAAGCTCTTCCGCCAGTTCTCGTTCCCGGGCGGGATCCCCAGCCACGTCGCCCCGGAGACTCCCGGCTCGATCCACGAGGGCGGCGAACTCGGCTACTCGCTCTCGCACGCCTACGGCGCCGCCTTCGACAACCCCGACCTGCTTGTCTGCTGCGTGGTCGGCGATGGTGAGGCCGAGACCGGGCCGCTGGCTACCGGCTGGCATTCGAACAAGTTCNNCTACAAGATCGCCAACCCCACCGTCCTGGCCCGCATCCCCGAGATCGAGCTGCGCGACCTGATGATCGGCTACGGGTACGAGCCCTACTTCGTGACGGGCGACCACCCCGACTCAGTCCACCAGCAGCTTGCCGCCACCCTCGACACCGCTCTCGACGCGATCCGCGAGATCCAGACCGAAGCCCGTTTGGGCAGGGGAACCGGGCGCCCTCGATGGCCGATGATCGTCCTTCGCACGCCCAAGGG
>PMKV01000118.1 GCA_003157875.1 Chloroflexota bacterium | reverse complement strand
ATCGAAGGTCGCCTGGTTGAGCGGGTGAGCGATCGTCCCGACGAGGCGACCCACGGCGCCCCGGGGCAACCGCGTGTCGGCGTCGAGGGTGACCACGTAACGCACGTCCGTGGGCGGGGTCGACGAGCTTCGCCCCGTCGTCAGGATGTCCGTCGTCGCGGAGCCGCACAGGAGGGCGTTTAGTTCCTGGAGCTTGCCGCGCTTGCGCTCCCAGCCCATCCAGCAGCCCTCGGCCTCGTTCCAGCGTCGCTTCCGGTGGAAGACGAGGAACCGGGCGCCTCCCCCGGGCGCCTCCCCGTAGCGCTCGTTGAGTCGATCGATGGCTGCCGCTGCTGCCGAGAGGAGCTCGTCGTCGCCGGGGAGGTGCTCGGTTGGGGCGTCGAGCCAGTCCGACAGCAGGGCGAACCGAAGATCGCCATCGCGGTTCGACAGGTAGTGAACCTCAAGACCGCTGACCTGGGCCTCGGCGTCGGCCTCGCTGGTCAGGAGCATCGGCACGACCACGAGCGTTCGCAATCTGGACGGTACGCCATCGTCCAGGTCGAGCCGGGGCAGGGCTCTGGGGCCCAGCACGTGGGTGACTTCCCAGTTGACGAGGGCGACCGCGAGGTCGGACGCCGGGAGAAGCGCAAGGATCGCGACGAGGATGACGGCTCCCGTTGGCGGCCACCCGGACAGAAGGAACGGAACGGCGAGGATCGGCGCCGTGACCAGCGCGAGCGTTCCGAGGTAGCCACGCCCTGAGGCCCGGAGATAGGCGCGCCGCAGCCGGTCGGCCAGGGGCGGCCGAACGTGCAGGGCCCGCTCGAACTCGGAGCGGCCGTCGGAGATCAGGAAGTAGCCGGGATCTCGGCGTCGACCTGCCACGGACGGTTCGGCCTCGTCCGCGACCGGAATGCCGTCCGACGGTACGCCATCCGAGATCGCCACGGCTCTCCGGGCGATCTCGATCTCAGTCAGGCCCGAACCCCGCGATAGCTCTTCGACCGCGTGGCGGTAGCGATCCCGAGTCGCGAAGTCCATCTCCGCGAACGGACCCCGCGCCCGCAGAACTTCATCGACCAGGCCGACACTCTCGACGAACTCCGCCCAGTCGAACCACGATATGAGGCGCATGCTCGTGATCACGTTTCGGACTGTCACGTTCACCGTCGCCTGCCGCTGATGCTCGAGGCGGACAATCTCCTCGGCGGTGGTCCCCTGGTCCGCGAGAAGCTTCTCCAGCCAGCCCAGGGCGGGCGTGACCGCGGGGTCCTGATCGCGCAGACGCTGGAAGAGCTGGACTCGGGCCCACGACGGCAACGCCGCAGGTGAGAGTCGACGCAGGGCCGCCAGGGCGACTTCTGGGCTCTCGTTGCCGAGGCCGAGCAGGCCGTCGGCGAGCTCGTCTGCTTTCTGCCGCTCTGCCCGACTGCGCACGATCAAATCGGCGATGCGGCGAAGGTTGTCGACCAGCAGGATCCGGAGGGTGATCGCGATCGCCCACAACTCGCCGATTGTCAGCGGCTCCACGCCCTGGTAGGCCCGCACCATGCGGCGCAGGCTCTCCGGTTCGAAGCGGCTGTCTGTGTGCGCGATATATGCCCAGGCGAGGCCAAGGACCCGCGGGTAGCCCGCGAGATGGCCCTCGGCCAGTTTGGGGAGCTCGCGGTAGTAATCAGGGGGCAGGTCGTCGCGAATCTCGCGCAGCTGCTCGTCGACGATGTGGAAGTTGTCGAGCAGCCATTCGGCCGCCGGCGTGATCGACCGCTCTTCCTTGATCGCCCGAGCAAGGATCTTGTACGACTCGAGAAGGACCCGGCCGTTGTCGGCGATTCGGGGCCCCATATCGTGTCCCCGACGAGGCGAGTCGGTCACCGTCTGGGCCGCGGCAAGGGTCTGCGCGTGCTGCTCCAGCCGCTCGACGCTGAAGAGTTCGGCGAGGATCGGATCCTCGAGCCCGGCCTCCGCGGGAACCGGCCGCCGACCGCGACGAGGCGGATCCGGGAGAGGCTGGCTAGATCTCATCTGTGGCCCTCAGCTCACGGCCTGACCCGGCCTGCATCCACCTCAAGCTGGGGGGAAGGCGTCAATGATAGCTATGCTCGCGAACAGCGCCCGGCTTCTGTGCCCCCTGGCCCTACACTTCGTTCCATGAGCGACATCCGCGTCCGAATCGCGCCCAGCCCGACCGGGCCGCTGCACCTCGGCACGGCCAGGACGGCGCTCTTCAACTTCCTCTTCGCCCGCCACACCGGCGGAACCTTCATCTTCCGGCTCGAAGACACCGACCAGGCCCGCTCGACCGAGGCTTACGAGCTGGACATCATCGACGGCCTCCACTGGTTGGGGATCCGCTGGGACGAGGGGCCCGGCATCGGCGGCGAGACCGAGCGCGGCACCTACGGTCCCTACCGCCAGATGGAGCGCCTGCCGCGGTACGACGAGGCGGCGGCGCGGCTGCTGGCGGAGGACAAGGCCTATCACTGCTACTGCTCACCCGAAGAGCTGGAGGCCGAGCGGAAGCGCCGGGAGGCGGCCCGCGTGGCGCTGGCCTACAACGGCCGTTGCGCCCATCTCACGCCGGCGCAGATCACCGCCTTCGAGGCCGAGGGTCGCAAGCCGGTCGTGCGCTTCCGGATTCCGGCCGATCGCGTGATCGCCTTCGACGACATGGTCCGCGGGCCCGTCGAGATAGACACCAGCGCTCTGGGCGGCGACCTGGTGATCGTCCGCTCGGACGGAACGCCGTTGTACCACTTCACGGTGGCCGTCGACGACGCCGCCATGGCCATCAGTCACGTCATCCGCGGCGAGGACCATCTCTCCAACACGCCCAA
>PMKV01000113.1 GCA_003157875.1 Chloroflexota bacterium | reverse complement strand
GCCGTCCTGATCCGGCTTGATCCCACCACCAACCAGCCCGGGACGACGGCCCAGCTACCGTTCGTCGGCGGTTCTTGGCTCGACTCGCAGGGTGCGCTTTTCCAGTACAGCGCTGATGCAGGCTTGTATCGCCTCACGACCGGTAGCGCGACGATGGAACCGCTTGGAAAGCCCCAAGGGCGCGTGATTGCGGCCGGCACGGGCTTCTGGGTGCAAGCCGACTCGGACCAAACGGCCATGTACTACACCAACGCCAACAGTCCCGACGCGACTGTTGCGACCGGCGGCACGCTTGAGGCCGGGGACGCTTCGGCCGCATACGTAGAAAAGTCGGGCCAGGACGGGGTCTCGTCGCTGTGGCGCTATCCCGCAGACGGCTCGGCACCGACACAGATCGGCACGGCGCCAACGGTGGACTCCAACGCCCTTTCCTACGTCTTCGACCCGCGGCCGCTTCCGGCCGCGAACGGAGTAGTCAAGTACTGGGTGATCGCTTCGGGCAACGCGACTACCACCACTCTCTACCTGCAATGGATGCCGCTGCACTGACCTCCGGCGGCCGCGAGTCGGACCGGCGCTAGCCGAGAATCGGCGGTAAGGCCGACCCCTCGAGGACCTGCCGTACCAGGGTTAGTCGGCTTGTCTCCTCTCGCCCCGACCATTCGAGTAGGTAACGACTACCCTGTCGTCGATCCCTGGCTCGTGGTCCCCGTCTCTGCTGCCATCGATTCGCGAGGTCGAACTCTTCAGCCCTGCTCCCTCCGGGGGCCCACCAGTCGGCCAGGTTCAAGGCTGCATCTGCGCCAGTATCTCGGCCACCTGTGCTGGGTACGGCCGGCTGAGCCTGGTCTTGCCCAGATTCGACCGAACGATGCGGCGAACGTCACCATCGTCGATGGCGGTGAGCTCGCGCAGAAGCGCGAAACCGTCGGCCGGCGCGGCCGCCACGAATACGCTGATGGCGTACTCGAGGCCCTTGGAGAGAATTCGGAAACCCTCCGTATGGCGGGTCGCCGGAGTCAAGGACCGGATACCGAGAATGAAACGGCGGCTCACCTCCAGCGAGAGCTTCACTGTCGACGGGTCGCCCAGGATCGGCGGATGAGCGAGTGCGGCGACGATCGCCCGCTGCTCGAACAGGGTGGCGTCTTCCATCCACTGTCCGATTAGAGCCCGAAGCGCCGATGGGTCGGACTCGCCGATCCGCTGCATGCCCATCGCAACCGCCTCGCGCGTCCGCCAGCGTCCATTGCCAGCGGCCGCCCGGAGCGGTGCGGCGATCTCCGCTCGCGTCCGCTCGTCTGCGCCGCTGAACTCGGCCCCGAGCGCAAGGAGAGCGCAGAAGGGCAGGAACTCCCGCGGATCGTTGGTTGGCACCACATCGGCGGGAGTTGCCGCCCAGCCGACGAGGACCGGATACCACGCGGATGGCTTGACGGACTCACTGACGGCGCCGGCAAAGGCAGTCGCGAGCCCTAGGTTGCCGCGCGGCCCCGGAAGTCGAGAGTTGGCGACGAGGTAGTCGGCCAGCCCATCCGGATCGTCTGGCCGAGTGAGCATCACCTCCAAGGCGGTGGCGTACTCGTCGCTGCTCACGCGGCGCCATCGGCGTCGTAAGCTTGGAGGGCGGCAGGCAAGCACTTCGCAACCCCGTTGAGCCCCGAGGTCGTGAGGGTCAGCAAGATGGCGTCCCGCACCTCGGCGCGCGTAGCTCCCAATCGTTTGGCCACAGGGACGTGGAGCGCGACTGCCGTCGCATCTCCCTGGGCGGCCTTGATCGCGATGTATGCGATCTGCTTTGTCCTGGCGTCCAGACCGTCCGTGCTCACCAGCGTGTCGATGAGCCGGTCGAAGGCGGCCGCGACATCCGGCGCCTCGGCCGCAAAGGTCTCCATAGGATTGGCCACGCGTCTCCTTGGCTGCTGTGCTCGGACAGGACTACGGTGGCAGGCGCGACGGCTCGCGTAAACGGATCCAGTCGATCGGTACGACATATTTCGTCGCAGCGCCGACCTATGTTTGCTCCAACCGATGCCGACCGCGCCCCGCGGCCTTCGGCACATGCGCCGCCGGCGAGGCTTGATGTCGAGCCATCCGACGCCTACACTCCGATACACTACCCGTGCAGTTCCGTGAAGGATGTGAGAATGGCCAGTGAACATGGCAAGCGGATCAACGTCGTACTCGACGACTCGCACGCCGCGAAGCTCAACGAGATGGCAGCCCGGATGTACGTTCAGCCGGGCACGATCGCCCGCTCGCTGCTCTCGACCGCGATCGACCAGGTCGATACCGAGGCCACCACGATCACGGCGATTCTCGACGCGATCCCAGGCGCATGGGAGCGGACCCAGGAAGGCCTCGCCGACGTGAAGGCCGGTCGCGTCGTCCCGCTCGATCAGCTCTAGTCGATGGCGAAAGTCGTCGTCGCGCAGCGTGCGCGAACGGATCTGGCCGAGCTGATCCTGACACGCAGCCTGCCCGCCGACGCAGTCTCCCGGGTCCGCGCCTCGATCGAGCCGCTGGCCTCGTTCCCTCAGATTGGAAAGCTCCTCACCGGCCGCTGGCGCGGCTTCCGGTTGATCCTTGGCCCCTGGCCCTGGATGCTGATCGTCTACCTCTACGACGAGCCGACGAACACGGTCGCGATCCTCGCGATCCACGACGCCCGGGAGGCCTCGTCCGCCACCTCCGAGGCCTGATCCTCCCGAGGCGAGTCGCTCGCGGCTTAGGGGAGCTGCAGCAGGCTGGAAGGAAAGCCCTTAAGCCGTCTTCCAGACCCGACCAACGTGCTCGGCATGTTCGCGACCGGGATCAGCAAAGATGGCGACGGAGTGTCGGCCCTAACCCTCTCGCCCCGACCATAACGCAAAGTGCAGCGTCAAGCGGCACTCGAAGCGCTTTTTTTCCCCTCCACGCCTCGAACCAGCCGTACTCCAACGCCTCTCGCGTGGGCAAGATGCGCACCTCTTCCACTCCCATTACGTAGATGCGCTCGAAGAGTGCCCGCGCCAAATGCTGGCGCTGTTCAGGGTCTGAGACGGTCCACAAGTACGGCAAGTTGGCGAGGAAACGGCCCGCATCCTCAGCGGAGGGTAGTTCCCGAACGACCTTGCTCGCCTCTTCCCTTTCGCGGTCAAGGCGGGACGTAGTGGCGGTGAGTCCCTGGGTGTCCCTGTCCCACTTGTAGCGCTCCAGGGCGGCGTTTTGCTCCCGCACGATACGCGCCAGCGTCGCAGGGTCGGGTCCGGTAACGCGACGCTCCATTTGTGCGATGACTGCTTCCGCTAGCTCGGCATTGGCGGCAACGTGGGCCAGCACTGCCGGTACGATGCCGTCGTACAGGTCGTAGTGGTGCGACTCGCCTCGAACTCACCGGACGTTATCGGGCCGTGCTGCGATGAACGGGTCGCACGCATCGACGTGGCGGAACCGCCCAAGAGGAAGGCGGCGAGGGGCCTTGTCCGGGCAGAGAGATCTCCTCTGGCAAGGGCCGGTAAGGGTTGAGCGGTCATGCGGAGGCTCGGGTGCTGATTGGCCGCCCACATGACTCACTCAGCCTCGGACGGAAAGCAACACCATGACCAACTCGTGACGAGGCGAATCGAGACCCTCATCTACGGCCAAGACTGGCGGGCCTCGCCTGCCTCGTCCTAGCGGCCCCGACAGTCCACCCAGACGATCGTGGCCGCCACGCCATTGGGGCCAACAGGCAGCATCGCCCCGGCAAAGCGGACGCCCTTGGTCTCTTGAACCGGCGGCAGGCAAGTCGGCCATTCCCCTCGATCGTCCGCACCTCCGCGCCCAACATTGTTGGCGTCGGTCCAGGCGACCACTTGCGAGACTCCATAAGTCACGTCGCCGACAGTGCAGCTTGCCTCCTTCTCGCCCGCATAGCAGTCGCCGATGTAGATGGTGTAGTCCTTGGAGTTGCTGTCCGCGATCGCATAGCCGGCGCCGAAAGAGGCGACCACGGCCGCCGCGGCGATCACCAAGATCCACGCCCTACTGGGCATCAAGCACCCCCTTTTGCGAACTCATCCGATCTGCCACCGCCAGTCGCAAGGCTGCCAGCCAAGCATAGGCTACGGCAGGTCGAGCGAGTGGTTTCCGACCGACGGGTCACTATCGCGGCATCGTGGCGGGATCCGCTTGTCGGCGGCTGCGGCGAGGCGATCATTACTCGTGGGAATATGTGCGGGGCATCGGAGGCATGGGCACGCGGTGTTTGCGGCAGGCTCGTCAGCGGGAGGAATGGCACGAATGGAAATCAACGAGGCGATCTCGGGCCGCCGCTCGACACGCGACTACACGGGCCAACCCGTGGACGAGGAGACCGTTCGGCGTCTGATCGACGCCGCAGTTCACGCGCCGAGTGCGTCAAACGGGCAACCCTGGACATTCACGGTGGTTCGCGACCAGGTTCTGCTCGACCGGATCTCGGATGCTGCGAAGGCCCACATGCTCGCGACCTTGCCAGACGGACCTCAGTCAGACCATTACCGGACGATGCTCAGCGATGCGAGCTTCCATATCTTCTATCACGCCTCGGCGCTGATCCTGATCTCGGGGACCGCACAAAGCCCCTGGGTCGGTGCAGATTGCGCACTGGCCGCCGAGAACCTGATGCTCGCCGCGTACAGCGAGGGACTCGGGACCTGTTGGATCGGCTTCGCGCAGGGCTTCCTGAACACGTCGGATGGTAAGAGCGCGCTCGGCCTTCCGGCGACTTCGGTGCCAGTTGCGCCGATCATCGTTGGCCATCCGAAGAGCAAGGTGGCGCCCGTCCCTCGGAAGGAGCCGGAGATCCGCTGGATTGGCTGATGGTCTGCGGTCCACCGGACTCGCCGCTCCCTTCGTAGGCCTGGAGGCGCAGTGAGGGCCTGCGAGTCAATACTGCGGCGCGCGGTCGGAGCCAGAGGCCCCCTGCCTTATGAACCACTAACACCCGATGGTGTGAGAGGGTATGGGCGGTGCTGCCGACACAGATAAGTATGGCTTTGGCCGAGGGCCCTCACTACAGTTGATGACAGAACGGGGAGAAACCCGTCGGGTTTCGATTTGGGGAGGCTCAGGAATGCGCAGAGTCGTTGCGATTTCGCTCCTGGCGGCAATGATGTTTGCCGCCTGTGGCGGCGCGGGCGCAACTCAGGCCCCCGGGGGTGGAGGTGGCAGCACCGCGACACCGGGAGGGGGCAACACAGCAGCCGCAGCCGGGGCCAGCTGCCTCGACTGGTGCGGCAACGGCTCGGCGACGGTGACCATCAACGGCACGACGACCACCATCTCGGGTGGTGGCTGCCTCGTCGAGAGCGGTGCGGTGGACGCCCGATTCGGCGATTGGTGGAACAGCACCACTGCCACGACTGCGCTGACGGTGCTCGCCTACCAAACGGCAAGCACGACCCCGACCATCTCA
>PMKV01000073.1 GCA_003157875.1 Chloroflexota bacterium | reverse complement strand
GGTTAGAGCGCCTCGTTTACACCGAGGATGTCGCAGGTTCGAATCCTGCACCGCCCACCAGCTCACCGGTCTGATTGAGTGCGTCCGGGGCCGCCCGCGCCACGCCCGAAGACCACGACAAGCCACATCACCACCAGCGTGACGAGGACCAGCGTCTGGCCGATGGCCACCGCTGTTACGACGGGCGCGCTCGTGGCGAGATCCGCGAAAGGCAGCTTTGGCCAGGCGATGCCGGAGCCCCCTCCAAGGGCGCCTCCGTGGCCGAATCCTGTGGCACCGCCACCGCCCGGGGCGCCGCCGAGACCGCCGGGGCCGGCGCCCGGCCCCCCGAAGCCGGGCCCGCCGCTGCCGAGCTGGGCGCCGCCCGCGCCACCAGCGTTTCCGGCGCCGCCAAGACCGGCCGCTCCGCCGAAGCCGCCGAACGAGTCGCTGGAGCCCAGGACGGCGTGCAGGTTGACCACGTTGAGCAGCGCCGCGCCGAGGTAGGCGATGGCACCGCCCAGATATGGAGCGGCCAGTAGAGCGGCCGCCGGGAAGAATGGGAATAGGTACCGCTCGTGGACCCGGGTTGGGAGGGCGTAGAAGGCGAAGGCCACCACCGCGAAGCCCAGCAAAGTCGTGCGGCGGTCGTCGCGAATCAGCAGCCCAACGGCCACGAGCAGGCCCACTGCCGCCAGCATAATTGCCCCGACCTCGACGGCGGTGAGACCCGCGACCACGACCAGTGAGTCCGAGCTCCATGAACCGCCGCTCGACGCGATCGAGGTGAGCGGCGAGTTCCCGACGAGGGCCCAGCCGTTGAAGGCGTTTGCCGTGAGAACGGAGAACTGGCCGGTGTCGGAGCTGAAGAGCCCGATCAGCCCCGCCACCTGACCGATGACGGGCACATCGGCCAGGCTCGCCGGCCCGCGAACCCCGAGGTCGAAGGGGAGCAGCAGAGCCACTCCCACCACGGCGCCGAGCAGGAGGGACGTCCCGAGTCGCAGCGGACCCTGGTCGGTCAGCCGGCCGCCGAGCTGCGCGTCCAGGGCCGCCATGCGCCGGCCGAGCCGCGGCACCGGCCCAGATCCGATCCGCAACAGGTGCCGTCTGACCAGCAGCGGCAGAACGACGACGAAGCAGATCGCGTCCTGCGGCTTCACCAGCACGCCCAGCGTGGCCAGGACCATCGCCGGTTCGCTCCAGCCGTCGGCGAGCGCCAGGACCGCGGCCAGCATCAGCAGGGCTCCGACGGCATCGACCTGGCCCCACAGCGCCGAGTCGTACCAGCCGACAGGCATGAACAGGTATAGCGCCGCCGCGACCACTCCGATCCGACCACCGAACCAGCGGCTCCCGGCGCGGTAGAGGAGCGAAGCGATGGCGACGTCGGCCAGGATCGGTGGGATCTTCAGCAGCGCCAGAGTCGCGTCGCCCGAGGAGATCCCAAACACCGGACCCAGGAAAGTGCCGATCTCGCCGAGCAGCCACAGCACGTACATGTAGCCCGGCGGGTAGTTGGCGGCACTGTTGGAGGCGTAGAAGGCTCCCGGGCCGGCATTGGCGAGGCTGCTTGCCCAGCCGCCGAAGGACTGCAGGTCGTAGACGAAGCCCTGGCCCGGGAAGACGGCGTAGGCCACCAGAATTCGCGCGGCGAACCCGGTTCCCAGGACGAGCAGGAACGGGTTCCTCGGCGAGAGATGCCGAGCTATGGCCGCGATCGCGCCGGCGTCTTCGGCTTCTTCGATGTCTCTGGTTCCTTGTGAGCCCGCCTCGGGAGTGGCATCGATGCTAACGGTCATGGCAGCCCATCCTTGCGACAACCGCATCAGTGAGCCGGAACGGACATTACGATCGGATTACGCCGGCGCGTCGAACCGAACCTTCGGCGTGCGCCTGTGGTCATAAGCATGAAGGCCCGCAGGATTCACGATCTCCGTCGCCTGTGATGCCTCCTGCTAGACTGAAATCCCCGCACGGCAGCTGATGCGGCCAACACCCGATCGGAGGAGGGACATGCTCCCTGCCATCATCGTCCTCGTAGTTCTGGTAGTCCTGGTGCTATTCGTGGTCGGGATCTACAACGGTCTCGTCACGAAGCGCAACCGTGTCGACGAAGCCAACTCGCAGATCCAGGTGCAGCTCAAGCGCCGCCACGACCTGATCCCGAACCTGGTCAACGCGGTCAAGGGGTACATGGACTTCGAGAAGGGCGTCCTCACGGCCGTCACTCTGGCCCGTGGCAACGCCATCTCGGCAGGCACCCAGGGCATCGCCGCTCAGGCGCAGGCCGAAAACGTCCTGTCCGGAGCCCTGAAGTCCCTCTTCGCCGTCGTCGAGAACTACCCGGACCTCAAGGCCAACCAGAACGTTCTGGCGCTGCAGGAGCAGCTGACCACGACCGAGAACCAGATCTCGTTCGCTCGCCAGCACTACAACGCGACGGTCCTGGAGTTCAACAACTCCCTCCAGGTCTTCCCGAACGTGCTGCTCGCCGGCCCCATGGGCTTCACGAAGCGCGAGTTCTTCGAGGCAGAGCCCGAAGCCGCCGAGGTTCCCGTCGTCAACCTGGGATAACCGTAGGCAGGGCCCCGCTGACGCGAGCCGGCGGGGCCGTGCGCCCTGAGGCCACCCACCCGTGACCACCGCGACTTTCTACTCCGAGGAATCGGCCAACCGACGCAACTCGTTCCTGATTGCCCTGGCCGTCGTGATCTTCCTGGGCGCGTTTGGATTCGTGATCGGCTTTAGCATCGGCTACGGCAGCGGCGACGAGGTCGCCTTTGGGATCATCGCGCTGGTGATAGCCGTCGGCATCGGGACGATGCAAGCCTTGTTCTCCTACTTCAGCGGCGACAAGCTTGTGCTGGCGAGCTCGCATGCTAGGGAGATAAGCCAAGAGCAGGCTCCGGCGCTGTACGACGTCGTCACAGAAATGGCGATCTCAGCGGGCGTGCCGATGCCCAAGGTCTACATCATCGACGACCCTTCACCCAACGCCTTCGCGACCGGTCGCGACCCTCAGCACGCGTCTGTCGCTGTCACGACCGGGCTGTTACAGAAGATGACTCGCGAAGAGTTGCAGGGCGTGTTGGGCCACGAGATGTCCCACGTCCGCAACTACGACATCCGCTTCACTCTCATCGTGGGTGTGATGGTCGGCGCCCTGGCGCTGCTGGCGGGATTCTTCCTGAGGTACACGTTCTGGTTCGGTGGCGGGCGCCGCGGTAACAATCGTGACGGCGGCGGCTTCGCGCTCGCTATGCTGCTCCTCGGTCTGGTGATGGCGGTGGTGAGCTACGTATTTGGTGCGCTCGTGCAGATGGCGGTCAGCCGGCAGCGCGAGTACCTGGCCGACGCGTCTTCGGTCGAGCTGACTCGCAACCCGCACGGACTCGAGAGCGCCCTTGCCAAGCTGGCGTCGGACAACGAGCCCTTGCATTCGGTAAACGGCGCCACGCAGCACCTCTACATCGTCAACCCACTCAAGAAGCTCGGCGGTGGCTCGGCTCTGTTCTCGACGCATCCGCCGATCGTCGATCGAATCAACAGGCTCCGCCAGCTCACTGGCGAGGCGCCCATGGATCCCGCCGAGACGCGCCAGCTGACAGGGCTGGAGTAAGCCCCAGGACCCTGCCCCGTCCCGTGAGTCCGTCCGGTGGCAGAGTCAAGTCCGGTACGACCAGTGGGCACATGCCATATTGACGTGGCTGGGGGCTACGAGACACTACCCCGTGCCTGCAAGTTCGGTGCGGTGCAAGGCTTCGATTTAGGCGGGCCGTATGGGGAGGAAACCTGCGTTGGACGACATCATGGTTTTCGGACGGAAGTTGACCAGCGACGGTAGTTGGACCGGCGTGCCCGGAAGGGTTTCGACGGTAGAGAGCGCGGTATGTCAACCGGCTCGAAGGCGCGCGCGCAGGTTCGGGTGGCGGGCCCTCGCCGCAGCCGTTTCCGTGGTAATGATGATCGGCGTGTCGAGCGCCGCGGCTCAGTCGGCATCGGCGGCAACGCGGATTCTGCTGCCGGTTCAGTTCTTCTCTCAGCGGGATTCGACCTGGAGCGGTCAGCAGCTTGGCACCTGCTCCGGCGTCACCATCTACTCAGCCGGCTGTGCGGTGACCTCAGTGTCGATGGTCTACAAGTATTACGGCATCTCGGTCACGTCGAGCTTCGGCACCGGCATGAATCCGGGCATCCTGAACGCCTGGCTCACTGCCCACAGCGGGTATGCCAGCGGCTGCAACATCGTCTGGTCTGCCGTTCCGGCGGGCGCGGTGTACAACGGCTCGACTGGCTATGACACCGCTCGCATCACCGCCGAGTTGTCCGCCAATCGGCCCGTTGTCGCCTGGGTCACGAGCTCTCAGACCACGATGCACTTCGTGGTCATCACAGGGCAGGAAACGAGCGGCGCCTTCGATATCAACGACCCGTGGGATCTACCCGGCAACGCGATCCAGCGGACCCTGTCGGCGGGCGCCCTTGGCGCATACACGGTCCACGGTCTGTACTACTACTCACATACGTCCAGCTACTCTGACGTCATCGTCGACGACCAGTCCGGCGGGTTCGTCAAGGGCGGCACTGCGGCGTACTGGCACGAATGGGCCGGCGGCTACAACAACCACATGTGGTGGACGTACACCAACGTGAGCACCATCGACGACCATGCCACCTGGACGCCCTCTCTACCGGCAACGGGTCGCTGGCAGGTGTGGGTCTTCATCCCGAGCAACTACGCGTCGACGACCAACGCCAGGTACACGGTCTACTACCAGGGCAGTTCGACGACGGTAGGGGTCAATCAGAACATCTACTACAACGCGTGGGTGTCCCTTGGCACCTGGACCTTCTCCAGCGGCTCTTCGGGGCGCGTCTATCTGGGCGATGCCACCGGCGAGTCGAGTGCGCATTGGATCGGCTTCGATGCCGTGAAGTGGGTTTGGGTCGGCTGACCGATCGAACTCTATCTCTCGGCCGGACGCCCGGCTGGTTCTCCGGCCGGGCGTCCGGCCGATCGGCGCAGCGCGAGGCGCGGCGCTTGCCCGGCAGTCGACTCGCCCGGATGGTTGCCTTGCAGCGTCTCGCTTGGTCGTGGTACCTTTCCCCGCGCCGACGGGCAACCAGTCCGTCAGATCGGGCCGAGATAGCT
>PMKV01000164.1:2839-2979 GCA_003157875.1 Chloroflexota bacterium | reverse complement strand
TAGACCGGGTCGCCGAAGTACTTGTAGGTGTCGATGTTGTCTTTTCGCTTCGGCGTCGCGGTCATGCCGAGCTGGACGGCCGGCGCGAAGTAGTCGAGGATCGCGCGCCAGGTGCCTTCGTCGTTCGCCCCGCCGCGATG
>PMKV01000164.1:0-2791 GCA_003157875.1 Chloroflexota bacterium | reverse complement strand
GGGAAGAAGGAGAACTCGTTGTAGGCCTGGTCGGCGAGGATGTTGCGGTCGGCCAGGAAGAGGATCCGAGGCTGGCGCGTCGGCTCGCCGCTCAGGTTCCAGCGGCTCTTGAACAACTTCCAGGCAATCTGCGCGGCAATGCCGGTCTTGCCGGTGCCGGTGGCCATCGTCAGAAGGATGCGCTTCTTCCCGTCGGCGACGGCCTCCAGCACGTTCCCGATGGCGATGTCCTGGTAGTAGCGACCGCCCCAGGTTCCGCCCTTGGTTTCGGGCGGCACGGCGGCGAACCGATCGCGCCACGCGTTCTGCTCGGCGAACGTGCGCGCCCAAAGCTCATCGGGCGTCGGGAAGGCGGCGACATCCCCTTCGGTGCCATCGGCCATGTCGATCTGGTAGACGGCCTGGCCGTTGGTCGAATAGGTGAACCGAACGCCGAGCTTCTGCGCGTACTCCTTGGCCTGGGCGACGCCCTCCGTGTGCGGGAGGTCCCAACGCTTGGCCTCGATCACCGCGAGCTTGGTGTTGCGGTACAGCAGGACGTAGTCCGCGATCTCCGGCTTGGACCGCTTGCCGCCACCCTGAAGGCGACCGAGGGTGATCTGGTACTCGCGAGCAATTCGACTGCCCTCGACCTCGCCCCAGCCGGCCGCCTTGAGCGCCGGATCGANNAGGGGCTTCATGTCAGAGCGCGCCCGTGAAGGCTTGGTGAAGGAGGGACTGCTTCAGCGCGTCGAGCGCGGCGAGCTTGCGCCGGTAGATTGAGGCGAGGCGTTCGGTTTGGAGATTGGCGGCTGCGAGAGCTTCGACCACCTTGGTCTGGATAGTCAGCGACGGCACTGGGATTCGGACCTGCTTGAGTTCGCCGAGGTTTATGACCTGCTGTACGGAACCCGATTGACGAGCACCGAGTGCGCTCTGCCCGGCCGGCGATTGAAGGAAGAGCCGTGCGAATTCTGGGTGCACCAGCGCCTGCAATCGGATCAAGCCGACCTGGCGAGCTATGTTTGCACCGGCAAGCTCCATCGGCACGACGGCCAATTGTCCTGGCTGGCCGACAAGCGAGATCAAGAGCTCACCCCCTCTGAGCAATGTGCGCTTGTATTGCTCCGACACTTCTTGGGTGATCGTTCTCAGCTGGGCCGTGAGAATGCGCCCTTGAGCTAGGTCTCCTCCTCGAATGAAGGTGACGTTGCCCTCGCCACCCGGCTTGACAACCCCATACGTGATCGGCGACTTCGGGTCGGTCAGGTACTCGAGTTCCGTTAGGCTGTCCCACCCGTCGCCACGCTGGGCGAACACGGATTCTAGATGGCTCTCGAACACCGCACGGGCGGCGCGCAGATTCTGCTCAGTGTTGGCACGGGCTGTGGCGATGGCCGCGAACCCTTCATCGAGGATGGCGAGGACGCGTACCTGTTCGTCCAACGAAGCGCTGGGGACAGGAATAGCGCGAAGATTCGCCTGGTTCAGCTTCGGCACGGTCAAGCCAGACACGTACGGCAAGAGGTCGGCGAAGTTGAGGTAGTGGATGATCCATCGGTCCAAGACCCTGTTTCTCAGCGGCCGAATCACGTGGGCATGATTGTTGACCCAGCATTTCCCATCGATCGCGAAGGCTGATCGTTCACCCGTGCCCCACTTCGCGCCGTCCTCGCCGATAAGGACCAGCGGCTCATCGAAGATGAAACCGGCGACGTGGTCCAAGACTCCACTTGCCCCGTAGTAGGGATAGGGTCCGGCGCGGCGGTCTTTCTTAGTGATAGGCACACGCTTGCTGTCGAGGATCTCGCACAAGTCGCCGAGGGCCGCGTGGCCCGGTGCTGTCACGGGATCAGGGCTCTGATGCTGCCGAGCACCTTCGCGCTTTCCGCGTCCAGCGCCGCGATTTCGTCGAGGATCTCCTGCGGGGTGCGATGCGCAACCTCTTCGCCGCCGTCTGGGTTCTTCACCGACAGATCGAAGGGGCTGGTGTCGACGCTCGCGATATCCACGGACCATGACTTCGGCGAGTCGGCGAACGTCTTCTGCAGCTCGACGAACTCAGCCAGATCGTCGTCGTTGAGCGGGTTCGTCTTGCCCATGTTTCGGCCGGGCTGAAGCTGGTAGTACCAGATCGTTCGGGTCGGAGCACCCTTCTCGAAGAAGAGAACCACGGTCTTCACGCCTGCGCCCTGGAACGCGCCGCTAGGCAGGTCCAGCACGGTGTGGAGGTTGCAGCTCTCCAGCAGGAGCTTGCGCAGGCTGACCGAGGCGTTGTCGGTGTTGCTCAGGAACGTGTTCTTGATGACGATGCCGGCGCGACCGCCGGCCTTTTCGATCTTGATGAAGTGCTGGAGGAAGAGGTACGCGGTCTCGCCCGTCTTGATCGGGAAGTTCTGCTGAACCTCTTTGCGCTCCTTGCCACCGAACGGCGGATTGNNGCGGTCCTTCTCCTGAATGTCGGCCAGGTTCTCCGCCAGGGTGTTCGTGTGGAGGACGTTGGGAGCCTCGATGCCGTGGAGGATCATGTTCATGATCGCGATTACGTAGGCGAGGCTCTTCTTCTCCTTACCGTAGAAGGTGCGCTCCTGGAGAGTCCGCAGGTCGCTCGTGGTCAGGCCGGGCTTGGCGCTCAAGTAGTCGAACGACTCGCACAGGAAGCCCGCCGAGCCGACCGCGCCGTCGTATATCCGCTCGCCGATCTTTGGGTCGACGACCTTGATCATGGCTCGAATGAGCGGGCGCGGCGTGTAGTACTCGCCGCCATTGCGCCCGGCATTGCCCATGTTCCTGATCTTGGCTTCGTACAGGT
>PMKV01000126.1 GCA_003157875.1 Chloroflexota bacterium | reverse complement strand
TCATGTTCGGGCTGGCGGTCACGGCGCGTCTGACGATCCTGTTCGGTTTCCCCTTCCTGATCCTGGTCGGCGGTGGCGGAACGTGGCTTCGACGGGCCATGCTCGCCGGCGCAGGCGCGGCCGNNCAACCCGGCCTACGACTACCTCTATCACGTCGAGCTCGCCAACTACGGCGGCGTCTTCAACTACCACGCCGATTGGTCGATCACCGACATCCGCTACGTCCCTCAGAACATCGGGATCATGCTCTTCGGGATGCCGCGGCTGTTCCCCACCTGGGTCGGCGTTTTCCCCGACGCCATCAACGGCACGTCCCTGTGCGCCACCACCTCCGCCCGCGGTCTGTTCGACAGGAGCTGCCCGCTGGCGGTGCCGGATGCCCTCGGCACGAGCCTGCTGCTGACCAGCCCGGCCTACTTCCTGGCCCCGATCGCCCTGCGGCCGATGAGGCACCTGAAACTGGACCGGGCGACGGCCGGTGCGACGATCGCGGTCCTCGCCATCGCCATCGTCAATCTCATGCATTTCAGCCAGGGCTGGGTCCAGTTCGGCTATCGTTTCAGCAACGACTTCGTGCCGTTCGCCCTGATCCTGGTGGCTCTCGGCGCAAGCAGGCTGGGTCGTCTATGGCCGCTGGTCGTGCTCGTCGCGGCCTCGATAGCGTTCAACTTCTGGGGCACCACCTGGGGGACGATGCTTGGTTGGTAGCAACCCGCGCAGACTCGGACCCGCCCTCGGTCGTCTGACCGACCCGGCGCTGTTTGCCGCGGTGGCGGCTCCTGCCGCCGTGGCCGCGCTGACGCTCCTCTTCGTCGTACCAACCCTGGCACCGGGCGTAGCCAGCTGGGACACGGCCGAGTTCCAGACCGTAGCTCCGGTCCTCGGCACCGGCCACCCCACCGGATACCCGAGCTACGTGATCCTTGGCTGGCTGGCCTCGATCGTGCTCGGGCCGTTCGGCGATCCCGCGTACCGGATGAACTTGCTGCAGGCGCTCCTGGGGGCCGCTGCCGCGGCCGGGACCGCGGGCGTCGTTCAGGTGCTGACGGGGCGTCGGCTGATCGCCCTGGCCACTGGCCTGCTCCTGGCCTGCAGCCAGCTCTTCTGGCGGCTCTCGACGCACGCCGACCCGCACATGTTCCACGTCGCGCTCGTGGCCATCCTCTTCGTCGTCCTGTTGGTCTGGGAGGAGCGCCGCAACAGCAAGGATCCATCGGCCGTGGCGCACGCCGATCGCTGGCTCGTTGCCGCAGCCTTCATCTACGGTGTGGCCGTCGCCAACCACTCCCTGGCGCTGCTGCTGCCGCCCGCCATCGGGCTCTTCGTCCTGCTCGTGGACTGGCGGATCGTCTTCCGCCCGCGGACGATCGCGGCCTGCGTGGCCGTGCTCGGTGGCACCATCGTGGTTCTATTCCTGGAGATGCCTATCCGGGCCGCGATGAACGCCCCGCTGGTCTACGGGCATCCGGACACTCTCAGCGGTTTCCAGTACGTGGTTCTGGCGGAGCAGTTCCGGGGCAGCCTGGTCGATCCGCTCGGCGACCTGCCGACCAAGGCGGGCCACGTCATGGACCTCATCACCGGCTGGCTCGGACCGTTGGGCCTGCTGGCGGTGTTCGGCCTGGCCACGAGCCTCGTTCGACGCCCGCGCTACCTCGTCCTGAGCGGACTTGCGGCCGTCGTCACGTGCGGCTTCGCGGCCTCCTACGCCAACGCCGACATCGAGCGCTACTACCTCGTGCCGCTTCTGGTGGCGTACACGTGGATCGGCCTCGGCGCCGCCGATGCCGTCACTCTGCTCGTTTGGGTGGCAGCCGAGCTCAAGAATGCCGTCGGCGCGGTTGCGACCGGGCCCCAGACCGAGCCACTCGCCACCGAGCCGGCCATGGAGATCGTCGCCACCGAGCCCCGCCGCGACGAGGAGGGCTGGCTTGGCTGGGCCGTCCTGATGGCGGAGATCGTGGTCGCCGCCGCGATCGCCTTCTCGGCGATCGGCGTCGTGCCGACGAGGCAGCGGCAGGAGGGCAGCGTCCCGGGCGCCGTGAGCCAGGCGGGAAACACCTCGGACTCGGTCTGGATGCACGCGGTTCTGGCCCCCCCGGACGGGGGCGGACTACCTAAGAACGCGGTGATCGAGAGCATGTGGTCCGTCTCCACGACGCTGTGGTACGGCCAGAAGGTCCTCGGACTGAGACCGGACATCCTCATCGTGGACGACAGCACCCGCAAGAACGACCACATCGGAGCCTCAGGCGAGGTCTGGGACGTCTTCGACCTGTATCTGGGCTCGCGACCGGTCTTCACGGATCGGTTCGACGGCGGCTGCGATGGCATCGCGGCGCTGCGGGGCGCCTATGAGATGAAGGCCACCGACCTTCCCGGCATCTACCAGGTCATCGCGCGTCTCGAGCCTCACGTCTCGCTTGCCGCATGCGATCCAGTCCAGTCGTAGGCCCACCCGGCGAGAGCGCCCGCCGGCAACAACGGGCATCATGCATCTCGACTGGACGCCAACCTGTGTCCGGTTCAGGATGCCTTCAACGTTTTCGCGGGTAATTGACCGGTCTTGACGGTTGTCAAGCAGCAGGCCGAAAGGGAAGCCAGTGAGCGCAGGCGCGAATCCGGCAGGAGGGGACGGGGCGTCCGGTGCGCCCGTCGGGCGCGTCAAGGAGCTGTCGTTCTTCTTTCCCGCCCACAACGAGGAGGCCAACCTCGAGGCGCTCGTGGACGAGGCGCTGGGCGCACTCCCGGCTCTCGCCGACAAGTTCGAGATCATCGCCGTCGACGACGGCTCGACCGACCGCACCCCGGCCATCGCCGACGAGCTCGCTGCCAGGCACCCCGGCGTCGTGCGGGCCGTCCACCACTCCATCAATCTGGGCTACGGCGTGGCCCTTCGGTCCGGATTCTCGGCCGCTCGCTACGACCTCGTCGTCTTCATCGACGGCGACCGCCAGTTCAAGGTGGCGAACGTGGGCCGGTTGATCGAGCGGATCGTCGCGGCCGACGCCCCGGATGTTGTGGTCGGCTACCGGCTCAAGCGAGCCGACCCACCGATTCGGCGCTGGTACGCCCGCATCTACCGACTCTCGAACCGCATCTTCTTCGGGGTCCGAGTCCGCGACATCGACTGCGCCTGCAAGCTCTTCAAGCGCGAGGCGCTGATCCCAATACGCGTAGCCTCGGGCGGGGCCTTCTTCACCGCCGAGCTGCTCATCAAGCTGCGCTTCGCGGGTCGATCGGTGGCCGAGGTCGGCATTCCGCACTACCCCAGAACGGCCGGCTCCCCGACAGGGGCCAAGCCGAGGGTCGTCTTCCGGGCGGTCCGCGACTTCTGGTCACTGCGCCTGAGGTTGTGGTTCCGGCGCAGCGGCGCCATGCAGCGCGGCGAGTCGGTCCTAGATCAGCGGGCCCTCTGATGGAGGACCTTCGCGGTGCTCCTCCTCGAGGTCGACATCGAGTGAGTTGACGAACTCGCGGAAGACCTCNNGACCTCGAGCTTCTCGTCGACCTGAGTCTCAGGTTCCACGCCGGCTCGTTCGAGGACTTCCGTGGAAACGAAGATGCGGACACCGGTTCGGACGGCCAGCGCGAGCGCGTCCGACGGCCTGGCATCGATGTTGGAGATACGGCCGTCCCGTTCCAGTTCCAGCGTTGCGTGGAATGTCTCCTCCGTCAGGCTCGAGACGATGACCCGACTCAGCGTCACGCCCAGCTCGGCCAGCGTGGCGATGAACAGGTCGTGGGTCATCGGTCGTTCCGGCGTGACCCCTTGAAGCCGCGTGGCGATGGCGTTCGCCTCCCACGGCCCGATCCAGATCGGGAGGTACCGCTCCCGTTCCGTTTGCTTGAGCAGGACGACATGCTGGCTGGAAAGCATGTGGACCCGAACGCTCTCGACAACGACCTCGGCGAGCGACTCTGCCATGGCCGGATTATCCCACTCCCGGCGCCGCGTCGCGGCCGGAGCGCTATGACTACTTGGACGGCGAAACGGCCGGCGTCGAAGGCTTGACGCTGCCCGAGGTCGAAGGCTTGACGCTGCCCGACGGCGACGCGACCGGCGATCCGCTCGGGGTCAAGGAGGCGCTCATGAGGCTGCCGCTCTCCACCCAGTAGAGCGTCGGGTTGATGCCCCCGGTGCCCGTGGTGACGAACATGCCCTTGAGGTTGGTGAACCAGTTCGTGGTGGGCGGCACCATGTACTGCCCGACGATCGTGCCGTCGATCTTCTTGAAGGCCACGATTCGCTGGCCGGTGACGTCGTAGGCATAGAAAGTTCCCTGGTCGTCGGCCGGGTTGTCGGCCGTCAGGCGCGTGTAGTGCGGCGCGGCCCTGATGGGAGTGGTACCGGTGGTGTCGGGCGGTGGATCCACCGTCCACCCGCGGACGGCCTGGCCCAGCTCGTATTGGGTGACGACGCCCTTGTCGACGAGGTAGACCTTGCCGTCCACGTACATGTCGTCGACCGAGCTGACATCCTGGTCGACGTTCAGGTATCGGGCCCTACCGGCCGTCGGAAAGCCACTGCCGTCGGTTGCGGGTTGGTACTTGAGGATTCGCTTCTGGCTCGGGACGACGATGTAGAAGTTGTACTGGTTCTGGGCCAGGTTGGTGATGAAGGTGCCCATGACCCGGGCGCCGATCCCCCAGTTGGCGTTGTCGGGGATGTTGATTCTGACCAGCGCGCCACGACCGGTCGCGTCGCCCGCGGCCGGGTGCCAGCGCCACAGGGAGTTGAAGGAGTCGAGAACCAGTACGTCGCCCCCACCTGTGGCGAGCAGACGGGGATTACCCACGATCCCGCCCCCTACCTGCGGCTCCTGGCCGACTGCTACCACCGGGACCTTGGCTCCGGTCTGCAAGTTGACGCGATACACGACGTTGACCGTGTTGTCGAGGACGTACGCCGCACCGTCGGGCCCGAGGACCAGCCCTTCCAGGTCATCTGTCGTGAAGGACAGCACGACCTGTGGCTGGACGGTTGTGATGTTGTAGTAGTCGTCCAGGCCGGCGACTACCTGGGCCTTGAGGTCGGCCAGCTGAGCCGGGGGGTAGTTGTTCTGGAGAGCCACCTGGAGCTTCTGATACGCATCCGTGAGATACGCGGCGGCGGCTTTCGGGTCTGTGTCCACGAGATGCTTACCGCCGCCGTAGACGGCGTCCAGGTCCGCCTTGGCCGCCGCGTAGGCCTGCTGCGCCTTCGTCTGTTGGTCGATGTTGTCGTTGCGAGTCGCGCCCGAGAAGATGAACAGGCTGGTGCCCACGATCGCTATGACCGCCAGCAGACCAATGATCGCGATCGCGGCCCGTTGCTGGCGCTCGCGCCGGACGATCATGGGTGTCACGCGTCCGCGAGACATGGGCCGCTCGGGCATCCGATCGAAGAGGCTGTAGACGCCGCGCCGCAACCAGCCGTCGGCCGCCACCTGGACGTGTCGGGCGGAGGTCTGCATGGCGGCGACGCCACCGACGACGGTGTCAGCAAGCGGTATCGGGGAGCGCTCCGGGGCACCCGCCATCGACTCGCCCGGCCAGACGGGCTTGAGGGGAGCGGCCTTGTGCGTCGAGGCCACCTCGGCTGCCTCGACGAAGAGGATGCCATCGCCGCCGGTGCTGCCGAGACTGCCAGAACCGAACTGGCGGTGGATCTGCTCGACCGCGGCCTGGGGATGCAGCTGCAGGACGGCATCCTGGATGGGCCCCAGGCCCGTGCGTCGCGTCACGTTGGGCGAAATGAGGATGAGGCAGTCACCGGCGGCGATCTCGCCGTGCCAGACCTCGGGCCCTTCCAGTTCCGGGGCGGGGAGTCCGCTATCGGGATTTGCGTCCGGAAGCGTCAGCAGCCGCGCCTGGCGAACCATATAGGCCTCGGCCGGGCCCGTCGTCGCCACATACAGCTCGTTGCCCCTGACCACCGCCAGAGCGACACCGATGGGCCCCGTTTCTCCGGCGGCCACCAGCGGCCGGTCCGGCGAGTGGAGGAGCATGTTGTTGGCAGCCCGGATCGACTTGCGCAGACACACGGAGATGCCGGCCGACAGGTCGTAGTAGTAGTCGTCGCGGATCCGCTCGGCGACGGCCTTGGTTGCGTCGCGCAGCTTCCGACCGCCCGCCCCAGTGACGAGCAGGAAGAGGCTCCCCTTGGTCCGCGAGGTCGAGCCGATGACGGGCTCAACGACGATGACGGCGTCGGCTGAGTCAGGGAGTCGTTGTGTCTCGGCTACGAGGCCGAGGTTCATGTGAAGGCGGACTGCCATTGGCGCTGCTAGCGGAGGGACTGATGACGCCCGTTGATATCCGACCGCATCCCAGGCGGCCGAACCGGCGTTCGCAGGTGGGGATTATACGTGTCGCGTTGTAACGCGGATCTGACGGACGGGCATCCGGGCTGCCACGCGGAGGGCCGCCAGGAGCTCGAGCGAGCGGAGACGGATCTCCTGGGCGACGATCGGCTCCTCCGTCTCGATCGTCGCGACACCACTCCGGAGATCGATCAAACGGCACGCACCGGCCGCTTCCGGCATGCGCTCGGCCACGATCTCCAGCCACGCGGCGGCGGCCCTGGCCTGCTCGAGTTGGTCGTCCAGACCAAGCTGCCGGGCGGCCGCCGGCAGCAGATCGGAGAGGCGTTCCATGCCACGGGACTTGCCCGATGAGCCGTCCGGGCGGTCGCCCGATCGCTTCCCGGGGCCGCTCACGCCCCGCCCTCCACGACCGCCGCTCCCTCGTCTCCGCCCGGTACGACCCGCCACGGCCGGGCCCGGCGGCGCAGATCGGGATCTATATCGTCGGGGTCCGTGGTCGTGATAAGCGCCTGCGGCAGCTCGGCGATGCGGCGGACGAGATGCACCCGCCGCGCCGGATCCAGCTCGCTGAAGACGTCATCGAGGAGCAGCAGCGGCGGCCGGCCGTCCAGGGCGGTCAGCAGGTCGAGTTCGGCCAGCTTGAGAGCCAGGATGGCGGTCCGCTGCTGGCCGCGTGAGGCAAAGGTGGCGAGATCCCGGCCGTCGAGCAGGAAGATGAGGTCGTCGCGGTGGGGCCCCACGAGCGTCGAGCCGTTCCAGACCTCCTTCTCGGCCGTCTCTCGTAGGCGACGGGCCAGAGCGTCACCAGGCGCCTCCCCCGGGACTGGCGCGGCGTTTGACGCATAGCCGATCGTGAGGCGCCCTTCGGCTGGGGCGATCTCGCGATGAGCCGTCGCCAGCGGCTCCGCCAGGAGTTCGAGCAAACGAAGTCGGGCGGCCACGATCGCGCCGCCGGATGCGAGGAACGGCTCGTCCCACAGCCGCAGCTGGTCCCGGTCGGCCTCGCCTTCGCGAATCGATCGCAGCAGGCTGTTGCGCTGCTGCAGAGCCCGGCTGTAGGTGGTCCCGTTCGAGGCATAGCTCGGGTCGTGGGGTGCCGTCAGGCCGTCCACCGCCGTTCGCCGAAGCGTCGGTGGGCCGATGACGAGGAGCATCTCCTCCGGCGCGAAGAGCACAGTTCGCAGATGCTCGGCGAGGACCGAGGGCCGCCTCGGCACGCCGTTGACCTGGATCTTCTTGCGTCCGCCGGTCTGGAGAGTAATCTCGAGCGAAACGCCGTGGGCGGAGGAATCGGCCCCACCACCGACCGCGGCCGACGGCCCCATCCGTCCCTCGAGCCGGACGAAGCCGGCGCCCCACCTGACCAGCTCGGCGTCCGTGGTGGTTCGGTGGGAGCGTCCCAGCGCCAGCAGAACAACCGCTTCCAGGAGGGTGGTCTTGCCCGCCGCGTTCGGTCCCCAGATGAGTTGCGGACCGGGCCCGAACTCAATGTCCAGCGCGACGTAGCCCCGGAGGTTCCGGATCGACAGTGAGCTGAGGAGCGTCGCCGCTCTCTGGTTCGTGGCGACGGTGCGGGCGTCGGAGATCGGCGTCTCCTACGAAGTCGTCTTGACCGGCATGATGACGTGGACGTACTGCCCGTCGCCGACCGGTCGGAGGACGCCCGGCGAGAGCGGCCCGTTCAGTTCGACGGCGAACTGGTCGGAGTCGACGTTCGTCAGGACGTCGAGCAAGTAGCGGGCGTTGAAGGCAATCGTAGTGCCATCGCCCTCCACTTTGGCCTCGACGTCGCTTTTGTTGTCGCCCACGTCCGCCGCGGCGCTGACGGTCAGCCCGACCTCGGCTTCCTTGCCCACGTGCATTTTGACGATGTTCGCGGACGAGCTTGCGATGAGGCTGGCCATCCGAACGGCCGCCAGGAGCTGGTCTCGGTCGACCACGGCTTTCGTGGTGAAACCCTTCGGCAGGACCTGCTGGTAGTTGGGGAACTGGCCGTCGATAAGCCGGCTGACGAGATCAATGCCTTCGAGGTGGAAGAGGATCTGATTTCGGGCCGGCGAAAGGACGATATCGACCGGGTCGTCGGTGTCGGAGAGGATCCGGGACAACTCGTGGAGCGAGCGAGCCGGAACTACCACGCTGGTTTCCTCGACAGGATCGAGCACGGTCAGAGTCTTGACCGCGATGCGGTAGTTGTCCGCCGCGGCCAGGGTCAGCTTGTCACCCTCAAAACGGGCCAGGACGCCGGTAAGGATCGGTCGGGCCTCATCGGTAGCGGCAGCGAAGGTGACCTCGCCCAGGGCCTGGCGCAGGACCTTCTGGGGCACGCGGGTGGTCGGTCGCTCACCGGCCGTCGGGATCGCCGGGAATTCTTCGGCGTCGATGCCCTTCACCCGCGTCTCGAAGCGACCGGCCTGGATATGTAGCGTCTCCTGAGCTTGGAGCTCGAGTTCGACACGCTCGTTGGCCGGCAGACCGGCGACGATGTCGGTCAGCAGACGAGCGGGCACGGTCATCGCGCCGCCGGTATCGACCTTGCCTGGCACCCAGTAGGTCATCCCGATCTCGAGGTTGGTGGCGGTCAATTTGAGGCCACCGTCCTCGGTACGGAGAAGGACGTTGTTCAAGACCGGCAGAGTGCTCCGCGTCGATACGACACGGCTGACGACCTGGAGACCACGAGCCAGGTTCTCCTGCATGACCGAGAGTTTCACGGTTGCTTCACTCCCCTGAGGCCGGGCGCATGACGCGCAGCAAGTAGCACATCGAGGTGACGGGCAGCGATCCTACTCCAGGTGGATTGTCTATCTATCTTCTGATTCCGTCATCACCGTAATAATGGTGTGGAAACTGTGGGCTCGCCGCAGCGCCGCGCACGATCTTGACGTGGACGAGCCGCCCCCAATCGTGGACGAAACCCGCAGAAATGGGGACGCGGCACCCGATCACCGTGGACGAGCCGCCCCCGAGCGCTCCGCCCCGCTTCCGAGTCGCCCCGCCACCCACGTCGAAAGCCTCCGCCGAAGCCCCTTTTCTCCACAACGGCCCCCTGTTATCCACAGAAATCGGGGCCTTATCCACGATCGCAGGTGAAATGTGCTCGACAACCGCCCGCCGGTCCGGACGGGAATCTCCGCCCGAACCACCACGCCGCCGTTCCGGCGAGGCGAGCCCCAGGCGCGACTGAGCACCCGCAAGTCCAATGGCGCGTGAGCGAGGAGCGCAAGGAGCAACAACGGGATAGTCCGCCTGAACGGCGGCCCTAGTCTGCGTAGATCAATTCTCGGACGGCTGCCAGCTCTCGGCGCAGCTCGTCGTTGATGCCCATCTCGCGATTGATCTTGTCGCAGGCGTGCAGGACCGTAGAGTGGTCCCGGCCGCCCAACTCAGCGCCGATGCGCAGCAGCGAGACGTCCGTTTCCTCGCGCATCAGGAACATCGCGATCTGGCGAGGCACCACGATCGCCTTGTCGCGCTTCTGGCCCTTGAGGGCGTCGATCTGGACGCCGTAGTAATCCGACACCGCCCGAGTGATCCGCTCCGGCGTTACCTGGCGCTTCTTGGGGTTGTAGAGCACGTTCGAGAGGACCGCCTGAGCCAGCTCGATCGTGATCGGCACCGCACCCATGCTGGCGTAGGCCACGATTCGATTGAGGGCACCCTCGAGTTCGCGGATATTGCTGACGACCTTTCGGGCGATGAACTCCAGCACGTCCGAGCTGACCGGCACGGCCTGCTCTTCGGCCTTGGCCCGAAGGATTGCGATACGCGTCTCGAGGTCCGGCGCGGTCAGGTCCGCGATGAGACCCCACTCGAACCGGCTCCGAAGCCGCTCTTCCAGGGTCAGGATCGCCTTCGGCGGCCGATCCGAAGACAGCACGATCTGCTTGCCGTCTTCATGAATGGCGTTGAAGGTGTGGAAGAACTCCTCCTGGGTCCTCTCCTTGTCGGCGATGAACTGTATGTCGTCGATCAGGAGCAGGTCGATGCGGCGGTAGCGGGCCCGGAAGTCGTCGATCTTGCCCTGCTGGATGCTCGTGATGAACTCGTTGGTGAACTTCNNGAACTTCTCGCTGGTGGCGTAGACAACGTGCTTGCGCGGGAAGCGCGCGATCACGGCATTGCCCACGGCATGCATCAGGTGGGTCTTGCCCAGACCCACGCCGCCGTACAGGAAAAGTGGGTTGTAGGCGTGGCCCGGTCGCTCGGCCACCGAAAGGCTGGCCGCATGGGCCAACCGGTTGGCCGACCCGACGATGAAGTTCGCGAACGTGTAGCGAGGATTGAGGTTCGTCGAGGCTCCGTCCGGGGCTCCGACCCTCGTCGGCTCCAGGCGGACCGGCTGCGATGCGGGGGCTGCGCTCGCCCCTGGCGCGATGCCGTTCGAGCCGCTCGCCTCACCCGCCGCCCGAACCATGAACTCGACCTGGACGCTGTAGCCGACGATGCGGGCGAGCGTCTGGGAGATCAACGAGCGGTAGCGAGTCTCGAGCCAATCCTTGGCGAATCCGTTGGGGACCGCGATCTTGAACCGGTTGTCGTCTACGTCGACGAGCACGGTGTCACGGAGCCAGGTTTCGTAGTTGGCCGGAGAGAGGGAGACCTGGAGTTCTCCCAGTGCCGCGCGCCAGACTTGCTTCGCGTCCATCGAGGCAGGCTTAGTCCTGAACAAGGCTGAAATGGATAGCCAGATTCGTGACGGACACCGGTCCACTATCGCCTTTGTGGCGCCGTGAGCCTCCGACGGTCAGGCTCTCCTCCGGAGCAGTCTGGCCGTCCTCACGGTTCCCCTTGGGCCGATGCCCAGGGTTGTCTGGCGCCGCGGGCCGACGAAGAATAGCACCGGCCCATCGGCATGGGCAAGGCTCTAGACGGAAAGGAATCGTATACTCCCCGGGAGTATACGAGGGCTGAGGCCCAGATCTGGCCCGGCGGGGCTCGCGGAGTCCTCGGCCGTTTGACACTCTGAGTTACACGTACATATAATCCGCCGGCAGACGCGCCCAAGCGCTTTCGTGCGCCCGGCGCGTTCGCGTGCCTTTCGGGGTATCCTGGCCCCGAGGCCGTATGGAGAGACACACACCATCCGATGAAGCAGACCTATCAGCCCAAGAAGCGGCATCGCAGCAAGGAACACGGTTTCCGGGCACGAATGAAGACCCCCGGGGGACGCCGGGTTCTGGCTGCCCGCCGCGCTCAAGGCCGCAAGAAGCTCACGGTCTGACGACGGACCGCGGCCACAATCCGCCGCGGCTGGTGATGCTCTCCAAGCCGGAGGATTTCGCGGCACTGCAGGGAGAGGGATCAGTCAGGTCTCATTCCCTGCTGGTGGTTCGAATCCGAAGGACCGGCCTTGAGGAAACGCGCTTTGGCCTATCGACCGGACGGAAGCTCGGCGGAGCGGTTGTCCGAAATCGAGTACGCAGGCGACTTCGCGAGGCACTAAGGGTGATGGCGCCCTCGTTCCAGCCCGGCTGGGACGTCCTGATCATCGCCCGACCGCCTGCCATCGGCGCGGATTTTCAGACGCTGGCGGGCATACTTCACAGCCTTCTCCGCCGGGGAGGAGTTCTCGGAGGTCGGACCGTCTAGTGAAAACGGTCGGCATCGGGCTCATCAGGCTCTATCGCCGTCTGTTCGCCTGGCGCCCGTCGGTCTGTCGCTACGAACCCACCTGCTCGGTCTACACCGAACAGGCAATCGCTAAGTACGGTCTGCTTCGAGGGAGCTGGATGGGAATGCGTCGAATCCTCCGCTGTCACCCATGGAGTCCCGGTGGCTACGACCCAGTCCGCTAGCGTGAACGCGCTCGGGCGAAAGCCCTCCGCCATGACCAAAACCGGCAAGCGCTGGGTAGCCCTTGGGCTGCTGCTCGCCCTCCTCGCGCTCGCCGTCGTGGCGTGCGGGACGGCGGCCGCCGCGGATCCCAGTCCCACTGCCCAGATCAGCGCCGCGGCCTCGACCTCGCCCAATGCAGGAACCGCGGCTGGGGCCGCCTCGCCGTCCGCGAGCGCAACTCCGGCGCCGGCAGCTCTGGAGCCGGCCAAGGCCGGCGCGGACCCGGCTTCGCTGATCGGCTTTCTCTTCACCCCGCTCTTCCAGGCAATGTTCCTGCTGCTCTCGGGTCTGTATGCCCTGACCGGTAACGTCGTCCTCGCAATCGTGCTGATGACCCTGATGATCAGGTTGGTCAGCATCCGGCTCTCATCCCGCCAGATCGTCTCCCAGAAGAGGATTCAGAAACTGGCGCCCGAGCTGCGGGAGCTGACCAAGGAGTTGCAGCGACGGCACAAGGGCGATCGAGTGGCCATCCAGCAGGGCACGCAGCAGTTCTACAAAGAGCGTGGCATCAGCCAGACCGCCGGATGCCTACCGTCTTTGCTGCAGATGGGCCTGCTCTTCCCGATGTACTGGGTCATCCGCGACGGCCTGACCAACTGGAACCCGAGCGCCATGTTCCACGTGTTCGGGGTCAACCTCATGCCATCGATCCAGTGCCCCAACCCGGACCACATTGTGAACGGCGTGATCGACAAGGCCGCCCCGTGCATCAACACGGTCGTGTTTGGGATCAACGTCGGACAGCCACAGGTGCTCTTCAATCTGCCGCTGGGCTTCTTCACCCTCGGCGTGAGTGCCCTGGCCGTGGGCGCCGGACTGCTCCAGTTCGTTCAGAGCCGAATGCTCATGCCTCCGGCCGCGGAGAGCGATCCGTCGGCCAGTACCCAGCGCACCATGATGGTCATCTTCCCGTTCTTCTCGATCATCTACGGCGGATTCTTCCCCGCAGGGGTCTTCGTCTACTGGATC
Organism: Chloroflexota bacterium; assembly: GCA_003157875.1. Lineage (GTDB taxonomy): Bacteria > Chloroflexota > Limnocylindria > Limnocylindrales > CSP1-4 > Fen-1039. The sequence goes on along the minus strand of PMKV01000126.1, from coordinate 7,329 downwards.
ACCACCTCGATCTTCTCGATCGTCCAACAGTTCCTGATTGTTGGGTGGGGCTCGATCTTCCCGCTCTTCGGCTGGGATCCGAGCTTCGCTCGAGACCACACCCCAAGGTTCCCGGTCACGATGCCCGAGCCAGTGAATGCAGGCAAGTCACTGGCAGCCACCCGGTACAAGCCGGAAGAGCGAGCGGCATCGGCGGCCTCAACGGTTCGGCCCAACACCCACAAGCGTGCAAGCCGACGAGGGAGACGACGCTGACATGACTGCCTACCGCGATGCTTACCGCGAGTTCACGGGCAAGACCGTAGAAGAGGCTCTACGCGGGGCCCGAGAAGAGTTTGGCGTGGGCCTCGACGAGCTCGATTTCGAGATTCTGACCCCGGGCAGCCGGGGCGTGCTTGGCATGGGCGCCGAGCCGGCCCGAGTCCTGGCCGCTCCGCGGTCGGCCCTGGGCGGTGCCGCTCCGAAGAGAGAAGCCGCGGCCCAGGTTCCGCTGCCCGCTCCGACCCACGACCGCGAGGAGCGCCCGCGCCACGATCGCGACTTCGGACACGATCGCGACCGCGGTTCGCGTCCGGCGTGGCGCGACGACCACAGTCCCTCCGCGGATCGCGGCCCGCGTCCGGGTGGTGATCGCCCGGGTGGTGATCGCGGACCTCGCCCCTCGGGAGACCGTGGTCCCCTTCCCGTCGGCGATCGCGGCCCGCGACCAGGTGGCGGTCACTTCGATCGAGACCGCGGCCCGCGTCCGGGTGGCGGCGGTCGACCCGACCGCGGCCCACGCCATGACGGGTCACCTCGCCCCCAGCCCGGCCTTACTGCCAAGGAGCTTGCCGAGGTCGCAGCCGCTAGTGGTGCGCCGCATGCGGAGCGCCAGGAGTCGGCCGAGGTCACGCCCGAGGCCATGGCCGCGGCAAAGGAGATCCTCGAGCAGATCATGAGCATGCTCGAGTTCAACGTCCGGGTCGAGATCGCCGCCGGCGAGACCAACCGTCTCAACGTGGTCGGCGAGGGCGACGAGAAGGAAGCGCTCGGAGCGCTCATCGGACGCAAGGGCGAGCGGCTTTCGGCGCTGCAGCACCTGGTCAACCTGCTGCTTTCCAAGCGCGTCGGCGAATGGACTCGGATCCTGGTGGATGTCGAGGACTATCGCGGCCGCCGCGAACGCCAGCTCCGCGATCTGGCCAACCGTGCCGCGGAGAGAGTCGTCGAGACCGGCAAGATGCTCCAGCTGGAGCCGATGCCGGCCCTCGAGCGGCGATGGATCCATCTCGCGCTGCGCGATCACGGACGCGTCGGCACTCAGTCGATCGGCGAAGAGCCGAACAGGCGAGTGGTCGTGCTCCCACGCGGAGACGCGAACTAGACGTAAAGCCGGCGGGTTGTTTCGCCGGGTGCAGCAGGTCCCGTTTGTTGGTGCCACCTCTTTGGGGAGTGACAAACTGTTCCATTCTGCTCAACGATTGGTGCTTAGAACGTAACGGGGAGCAACGGCTGCGCGTCCTTCGTGCGGCCGGTATCGACACCCCGGTCTAGTTGCTCGCGTCGCCAAATGCAATAGCGCCGTTTCGCCGACCGGCGCGGTAGAAAAGGAAAGCCATGACTACGGACCCGTTCGAGACCAAGGAGCAGACCAAGGAGCAGACCAAGGCCTCGGTCCGGTCTACGCCGTCGCGGTCGTCAGGCAGGACCGCGCCCCGTGTCACGAATGCCGAACTTGCCGATGACGAGGCGGCATCGTCCGAGCTGCATACGCCGCTCAGGCAGCGCCTCTCGTCGCTTCGGATCGCCCTGGGTGACTCTGTCGATCTCCGCCTGGTCGGGTTCGGTGTCGCGTTTGTGGTCGGCGCCCTGGCGACGCTCTTCCTTTTCTCGGTTGTGGCGATGGGCTACGCCGGCTCGTACGACAATCGCGTCCTGCCGGGCGTCCACGCCGGGTCGGTCGACCTCTCCGGTCTGACGCACGACGAAGCGATCGCCACGCTTCAGTCCGACTACGCTTACCTCAGCCAGGGTGAAGTGACGATCACAACCCCGGTTGGCGCGACGACCATCACCTACCAGCAGGCCGGTCGCGGACCCGATGTCGAGGCCATGACCGATGCGGCCATGTCCGTCGGCCATTCCGGTAACCCATTTGCCGACGCCGCGAGCGTGATTCACTCCGCAGTCTTCGGCCAGGACGTTCCGGTGGTCGTCCGCGTCGACCCGACCGCCGTTGCCGAGCGCATCCACCAGCTCGTCGGCACCAGCTCGATCCCGGCCCTCGACGCTCGAGCGACGTCAAAGGACGGGGCCTTCAGCCTGACGCCGTCGGCGCCCGGGCACGGCGTTGACGAAGGCCTGGTCGGAGCCGCGGTCATCGACAAGCTGACCGACGCGTCCTCCCCGGCCGATGTGCAGGCGGGCGGTTCATTCGTGGCGCTGAAACCGCAGGTCACTGATCAGAACGCGCAGGACGCGATCTCACGGGCCCAGAAGATGATGGTCGATGTCACCCTCACCTGGACCACCCTTCCCACCTACGTGGCGGCGCCATCGGCCTGGACTCCCAAGAGCTGGACCATCGGCGCAGCACAGATCCGCACCTGGATCGTGTTTGGCACACGCGAGGACGGGACCTACGCGCCGGCCGTCGATCCGGCCCAGGTGCAGGCCTACCTGGCGGGGCTCTCCTCCAAGGTAGCTATCGCGCCGGTTGAACCCATGGTCCAGTGGGACGCCTCTAACACCCGACCGGTCAATCTCACGGCGGGCAAGGATGGCGCCGGCATCGACGTGGCCGCGACGACCGTCTCCCTGTCGGCTTACCTTGACACCCTCGCCACCGGAGGCAGCGTCGGCGCGAGCATCGAGGTCACCGCCGGCCCGATCCACCCCCAGATCAGCGACGTCAGCAAGGTCGACGGCATGGTGGTCGTCGGCAGCCAGACCATCCAGTTCTTCCCCGACGTATCCAACGGCAACGGCGCCAACATCCGCGTCCCGGCCCAGAACCTCAACGGCAAGGTGGTCGGTCCCGGGCAGTCGTTCAGCTTCCTGGATGCCGTCGGTCCCATCGACGTGGCTCACGGCTTCGCGATGGGCGGCGTCATTGTCGGGGGCCACAGCGACCACACCGGCGCCATCGGCGGCGGCATCTGCTCCGCCTCGACGACGATGTTCAACGCCGCTGCCAAGGCCGGCCTGCAGATCGACGAACGGCACGCCCACTTCTACTACATCACCCGCTACCCGATCGGGCGCGACGCCACGGTCTATTCGAACGGCACGACGACCTGGGACCTCCGGTGGACGAACGATACGACCAGTCCGATCGTGGTCAAGAGCTGGAGCACGTACGGCTACCAGAGCTCGATCACGGTCGAGCTGTGGAGCTTCCCCGTAGGCCGGACCGTTGACTGGACCGGCGGCGCCAAGACCGACGTCGTGCCGGCCACCGACGCGCCCGCCCAGTACGTCAACTCCCTCAAGCCGGGTCAGACCTACCGAGCCGAGTATCCGGACGACGGGTTCAACACCACGGTGACCCGTGTCGTGAAGGATGCTACCGGCGCCACCGTGCACAATGACACCTGGGTCTCGCATTACTCCGAGGTGAACGGCCAGCTCCAGATCGGCGGCTCTCCGCCTCCGTCTACGACGCCGACTCCGACGCCGGGCCCCGCAACACCGACCCCGACTCATACCCCGACGCCGACTCCTACCCCGGCGCCGACTCCTACCCCGGTGATCACTCCGCCGCCACCGACGTCAACCCCGCCGCCACCTGGGCCGCGCCGCCGCAAGGTCAAATAGCCCAGCGTCCAACCACGCAATCGGCAAGAGCCGGCGCGCGAGCGCCGGCTCTTCCATTTCCGGCGGTTCGTGCGGAGCTACTCGGAGCGCTCCCGCAGCAGAACGAGCGAGACGCACACGAACCAGGCCAGCAGGCTGAGCAGCGACGCCCATTCGAGGAAGGGCACGCTCCAGAAGTCGGCCGGGCGGTTGGCGATCGGGCCGTCCGGGTTCGCCGGGCGATAGGTCGAGTAGACCGCGATGAAGGTCACGGAGACGGCCACGACCACCCCACCCGGAACGAGGAGCCAGCGAGGCATGCCGGGCAGGTGTCTGACCAGCAGCCGCAGGCTGAAGATCGCGGCGACCAGCCAGCCGGTCAGGAACAGGATGCTCGAGACGATTCGATGGGTGAGCAGGTAGTCCATCGGGTAGACGCCAACGAGCGTCCCCGAGATGCCGGCGGCCACGCCGACGACGACCAGGGCGATCCGGAATGGGCCTTCGAACCGGTCGACGAGCAGCAGCAGGAAGCTGCCCAGGCCCATGCCTCCCAGGATGAGGCCCAGGTTGAAGGCCCAGGCCAGCCGGGATCCGGCGATCTCGCCCAGCTCGGAGACGAAATGGTTGAGGGGCGAATAGCTCTCGGCGGCATGGCCGTGGTATGGGATTGCGGCGGCCACCATGCCCACGAGGATGACACCGACCGAAGCGAGCCCCAGCAACGCCAGCCTGCGCGAAGTGACGGAGACCGAGACGACGCGAACCGGAGTCGTGGACAAGGGTCGTGCTGTCCTGCTTCGGGTGGCGGGCTACGCCAGGATGTCGACGAGTCGGCCGGTGTTGCCCGGATAGTCGGCCATGGCCTGGCGATACAGGGCCATCGGGTCCGATCCGGCCTGGGCCCTGCGGAGGACGGGTGTGGGCGCCATCGAGAACTCGGCGGGGACGGGCCTGGCGACTAGCGCCTGGTAGATCCTGTTGGCGCGGCTCATGGCCTCGGCCGTGGACGGGTCGCCCGAAATATCGGGATGCAGGTGGCGCGCCAGGATTCGGTACGCGCCCTGGACGGCCTCCATCGGGGCCGACGGATCCAGGCCCAGCATCCGGTAGTAATCGATTCGGGTTGGCGCCAGCGCTATGTCCATCGTCTCGCCCGGCGTTCTGACGGAAGGTAGCTTTCTACTCGTGAAAGATAGCAGAGGGGCATGAGGAGTCGAGGATGACAACCCGCCCACTGCCGCAGATCTGGGTGCGTCGAGGCACCGCGGACGCCTCCGAGATGGCCATCCGGCGGTCGACCGGGGCCGTCCGCTTCACGACCACGACCGGACTGACCCCCGCCATGGGGCAAGGCGATACTCGCGCGGGTCAACGACCGAGGAGCCGGCGCCTCCGATAGCTGCGGCGCGGCTTCCCCTGCGCGTCCGACTGCCACGTGGCCGTCAGCCGCCACTCGGCTTCGAGGCTGTGGAGGGCCGGGTAGAGGAGGCTCTCGTCTCCGGGCGCGGCCGCGGCCCCGGAAGTCTCGGAGATGCGGCGCATGACCGCCGGGCCCGTCAGCGCGCCGCCGTTGAGTGCCTCGAGCACCTGCCTGCGTTCGGCCGCGAGTGCCCGCGCCTCCTCGCGGCTTCCGAACAGCCGGCTCATTGGGCCGCCGTCAACCAGTCCCAGGCCGATCCGTTGAAGGTCGACTCTCCCCCTCCGCAGTCGTACAGGCGGTAGCGGACGCCGTCGGGACCGATGGCGGTGATGAAGATCTCCCAGGAGCCCGCGCTTCGCATCTTTTCGAAGTGGAACGTGGCGTTGAGGTCGGTGCCCTCCTGAGTCGCCGGCTGGATGGCAAACGGGCTCGAGTATTGCGTGTCAACCGCAGGCGGGCCCGGGTTGCCGAACGGCATGATGTGCCAGGCTTCGAACCGGATGGCGCGCCAGTTGGCCAGCACGGTGGCGGGCGGTACCCCGCCCTCGCCGGCGACGAACGAAACGTTCAGCCTTGGCCCGGTCGAGTCGGACCAACTCCAGACGCCATCGTTCAAGCTGCCATTGGGTAGCCAGGTCGTCGGCGCCGCCGGGGCGACGGTGTCGAAGTGCATGTCCGGCAGCTGGTACGAGGTTGCCTGGTCGGACGACGAACCGGACGAGACCGTCGTGAACGCAAGCGCGCCCAGCATGAGCACGGAGACGGAGCCGACTATCGCGAGCAGCCCGAGGACGAGGGCCCAGCGACCGACATGGGGCATCGGGCGATCGATGCGGAACAGGGCGGCCCCGACGGCGGCGACGGGGATACACGCCTCGGCGGCCACGCCGGGCCAGCCCTGCGGACCGCGCACGCCGAAGAGGGCAACCGCACCGAATCCCAGCCCCAGGGCCACGGCCCAGAAGCCCGCCACCGATCGGGGGGCGTGGCGGCTCAGGCCGGCCGAGGTCCGGACGGCGTACCGGGTGGCAGTCCCAGCCGCGATCGCGACTGAGAACGCAAGCAGCAGCGAGTTGAAGGTGCCGCCGGTGCGGTCGCCTCCGGAGAGGTCCGGGAGAGGAATCCCGATCGCGCTCAGGACGGCCGCGACAGCGTAGACCACCAGAGCCAGCAACAGCAGCAGAAAGAAGCCCCCGTAATAGCCGATCACGAAACCGCCGGCCCCGGCGAAGACGCCGCCGCCGACGCCGGCGAGAAGCCGTCGCGTGGACTGGTGGGCTGCGCGCAGCTGGCGTGCCAGCTCGTCGGCCGAGCCGAGTCGGGCCAGGGCCTCGCGGATCGCCCCGTCCGTCTCGAGGCCCTCTCCCTCCAGGGACGCGATCGAGTCGGCCAGGTGATCGGCCAGTTCGGCGCGAACCTCCGCGACGTCGGCCGCCGGCAATCGCAGCTCGGCGGTCATTCGGTCGAGATATGCCGATACGGGATCGTCCGTTTCCAGCCGCGAAGCGGCCGACGCACGAGGCGTATATCCGCCGAGCCGGCGCTCGCTCCGGCGGACCACCAGCACCGTGGCGACCAGGAAGGCGGCCAGGCCACCGAAATAGCCGAGCAGGATGATCATCGGTTGCCCCCGACCACCTGAGTCACACCGAGCGAGAAGGAGGCCCATTCCTGGGAGTGCTCCTCGAGCATGCCCAGGCCCGACTTGGTGATCTGGTAGTAGCGCCGTCGCGGCCCGCGATCGCCGGCGCGCCAGCTGGCCTGCAGCGCGCCGTCCGCCTCGAGGGCGTGGAGCGCCGGGTAGAGCGATCCTTCGCTCGGGACGAAGGCGCCGCCGCTCCGCTCCCGGATCCGCTGCGCGATCTCGTAGCCGTACAGCTCGCCGTCGCGGAGCACCGTCAGGACCAGGAGCGTGGTGGTCCCCTTCAGCAGTTGTCCCCTGATTCGAGCGGGCATCGTTGGCACTACCTCAATTCACGGTATATCAGATACCGAGGTAGTGAGGCTAACACCCGAATCGGCGGTGTCAAGTCGTGGCTGGGGATCGATGGCGCGGCCATAGAAGTGGTGGAGATGGGGGAGAGTCGAACTCCCCGTCCAGAAACCATCGCCGGAGACCACTACGAGCGTGT
>PMKV01000034.1 GCA_003157875.1 Chloroflexota bacterium | reverse complement strand
ATGGTCAACCAGGACGAGATCACTTTCATCGGCCAGGCGGTCGGCGACATCTCGACCGCCCCGACGGGTCAGGCCGGGGGCATGGACCGACCGCTCATGGAACGCGTGCCCCGGCAGCTCGTGATCTTCACCGAGGGCCACACCCTGACCGGCACGATCCACCTCTTCGCCGAAACCGACATCACCAGCTTCGTCGACTCGCCCGATCCGCGCTTCGTCCCCCTGATCGACGTGAAGGCCCGCTCGCTGGCCGACCGCCGCGTGATCAGCCACTTTGGTCTGGTCCTGGTCAATCGCACCCGAATGACCGCGGCGTCGCTCCTCGAAACGGCCGGCGGGGCCGACGAGACCGGTGTAGCGGTCGAGTAGACAGACAGTCGGCCGGTGACGGCGGCCTTGAGCCGCCGGTAAACAGCGTCCAGCACCGTCTCGTCCAGCCGAGTCACCGCCAACGAACGAATGCCCTGGCGTGTCTGGAATGACGTATGGACGAGCAATGACGATGCCAGACTTGATGACGGTGATCGACCGAACGCACTGGGAAGCAGCCCAACCAGGCCAGGACTCTGGTCAGGCGGACCGCCGCGAGGTGTTCGGGAGGCTGGCGTCGGCCGAGTTGAGCGCGTCTTACCAGCTGGCGACCCGGATCATGGGCAATCGCGGCGACGCCGAGGACGCCGTCAACGAAGCGATCCTGCGAGCATGGGGCTCGTTCGAGGGCTTGCGCGACCGCAACGCCTTCCGCCCGTGGCTGACACGCATCGTCGTGAACGTCTGCCGTAACGAGCTGCGCCATCGGAGGGTCGTGCGGGTCGATCCGATCGGCGAGGACGACCGCCCGGCAGCGGACTCGTTCGAGGGCGGGCTGCTGAGGGATGGAGTCGCGCGGGCGCTGGATAGCCTCAGCCCGGAGCAGCGGGTCGTCGTCGTCCTCCGGTACTGGAACGATCTGACGGTCGGCGACATTTCGCGATTGCTTGGCGTACCGGCCGGAACCGTGAAATGGCGACTGCACGCCGCGAACGGTCGAATGAAAGCGTACCTCGGCCGTTCGGGCTGGGAGGTTGAGCGATGAACCGCAGGATCACCCAGCGGGAGTTGGATGACGAGATTCGCACCTACTTGGCGACCGCAGGAACCCCCGAACCAGGGTCCCTCGGCGACGTCCTCCGCCGCCTCCCCGCCCGCACCGATGCCTCCCGAGGGTTCCGCGGGCTCTACGTGTCGCACGGTCTTCTCAGGTTCGCCGCGGCCGCCATTGCATTGGTTCTGGTCGTCTCTGCCGTCGGCTTGCCGCTTCTGGTGTCCAGACCCGGCTCGGCCACGCCGTCCGCATCCCGGGCCCCCGCCCCCTCGGCGTCGAAGAGCATCCCGCCTCAGGCTTCCGCTCCTCCGGCGCAAGCAGGCACCTTTGCCCCGACCGGTTCCTTGACCGTCGCTGGGTACGGCGCCACCGCCACTCTCCTGCCCGACGGGCGCGTGCTGATCGCCGGGGGCTCAAACGACTCGGGGCCTCTCGCGTCGGCCGAACTGTACGACCCGGCGAGCGGCACCTTCAGCCCCACCGGCTCGATGAGCGTGGGCCGAGAGCTCGTGACGGCAACTCTGCTTCCGAACGGCCTCGTGCTCATGGCAGGGGGCCAGGACAAGCTCGGAGCCATCGCTTCTGCCGAGCTCTACGACCCGGCGACCGGCAAGTTCCGCGCGACGGGCGCGATGACGGTCGCTCGTGCCGCCCACACGGCGACACTCCTGTCCGATGGGCGTGTGCTGATCGCCGGTGGCTCAGACGACTCGGGCCCGCTCGCGTCGGCCGAGCTGTACGACCCGGCGACCGGCACCTTCAGCGCGACCGGCTCGATGAGCGTGGGTCGCGACTACATGTCGGCGACTCTTCTGCCGAACGGCCGCGTGCTGATCGCGGGGGGCGAAACCACTTCTCCCCAAGAAGTCGTTCTCACCGGGGGCGCAAGTGCAACGGACAACGCCGTTCGAAACGTAGCCTCAGCTGAGCTCTACGACCCCGTGACTGGAAAGTTCAGCCTGACCGGTTCGATGACGACTGAACGCAGCGTCCAGACGGCCACTCTTCTGTCGGACGGTCGCGTCCTCATCGTGGGAGGGATGGCCCGGCCGGATACCGCGGGCTCGGCCGAGCTGTACGACCCGGCGACCGGCAAGTTCAGCGCTACTGGCTCGATGACATCGCTCCGGACACAGCCCACCGCCACGCTCCTGCCGGATGGGAAGGTGCTCATCGCCGGAGGCTGGACCATTGGCGGGGATTTCGCCACGGCTGACTTGTATGACCCGACAACGGGCGCCTTCAGCTCGACCGGCTCGATGTCGACCGCACGTTCCCGCGCGTCGGCCACGCTGCTTCGCGACGGGCGCGTTCTGATCGCCGGAGGGGCCGTGGACGTCTTCACGGCTATGGCGTCGGCCGAGTTGTACCAGTCGTAGTCAGGCACCTTGTCGGGAGGCCGGGGCCGGACTCAATCTTGCTACGTCGTAGGCCCGGACGCGGATGGCACGGGGCTGGGGACACGTGCCCGGCCGCCACGGGCGCGGCCGGCGCCACCCGCGCCACCCGCGCCGCCGCCGTTCACGCCCGCTTGCACGAGCGTGGCGTTGAGCGAGCCGTCGGCGTTGAGAGTGCCCTGGGCCGCGATCCTATCCCCGACCGTTATGTTCGCGAGAGTGGCGGAAGCCACGCCGCGAACCGAATACCGCGTGGCCGACGACACGTTGACCGTGACCGTCTTGCCGGCCGCGGTAGTCACAACGATGGCCGTGTCCGTCTTGCTCGCCACGACGCCGATGATCGGGGCATTGGTAGCGGCACCGAGCCCGGGATTACCGGGCATTCCACTCGGCCGCGGCGCCTGGGTCGCGGCCGGACCTGCCGAGCTGGCGCCCCAAGCGAACGCGACCGAGGCGACTCCGACGAGGAGCAGCACGACCGCCGGAGCAATGATCAGGAATCGCGAATACGGGATCTTCATCGGAGCACCTATCCATTGCCGGCCGCCATTCGGCCGAGGAGCCTGGCACTGCCGGTAGAGGCAGGTCTATGGCGCCCATATCACTCGGAATTGCTCAAGCAATCCTGAAACTCGCCCTCACGCCCGCCCACCGAGCCAGGCCGCCGCGCCGGCGCAGCAAGTCATCGGAATCAAACGAGCCGGCCCCGAAGGACCGGCTCGTCGAGCGTCCGGGAGTTACGGCTTGGCGCCGGCGAGAGCCTTGCGGCCCAGGTACAGCGCCGTCGACCCGAGCTCTTCCTCGATGCGGAGGAGCCGGTTGTACTTGGCGACACGCTCGGAGCGAGACGGAGCGCCGGTCTTGATCTGGCCCGTGCCCATCGCGACGACGAAGTCGGCGATGGTCGTGTCTTCGGTCTCGCCGGAGCGGTGGCTGACCATTGCGGTCCAGCCGGCCCGGCGAGCCATGGCGATCGCATCGATCGTCTCGGTGACGGTACCGATCTGGTTGAGCTTGATCAGGACGGAGTTGGCCGACGACTCGCGGATGCCGCGAGCGATGAACTCCGGGTTGGTGACGAAGATGTCGTCGCCGACCAGCTGCACCTTCGACCCGAGCCGCTTGGTCAGCTCGGCCCAGCCCGCCCAGTCTTCCTCGGCCAGACCGTCCTCGAGGGAGATGATCGGATACTTGTTGATCCACTTTTCCCACAGGTCGATCATCTGGCCGGAGTCGAGGGTGCGACCCTCGCGATCGAGCTTGTACTGCCCGGTCACCTTGCCGGCGCCGGTGCCCTCGACCAGCACGGAGCTGGTGGCCGGATCGAGGGCGATCGCCACTTCGTCACCCGGCTTGTAGCCGGCCTTCTCGATGGCTCGAAGGATGACTTCCACGGCCGCCTCGTTCGACGGTAGTGACGGCGCGAAACCGCCCTCGTCGCCCTGACCGACCGAGAAGCCCTCGGCGGAGAGGATGCCCTTGAGGGCATGGAAGACCTCGGCACCGGCACGGAGCGCGTCGGCGAAGGTGGCCACGCCGACCGGCGCGACCATGAANNGGCCGCGACCGCGTGGGCCGCCGCCAGCGAGACGCCAAGGATGGCGTTCGCGCCGAGCTTGCCCTTGTTCGGAGTCCCGTCGAGGGCGATCAACGCCGCGTCGAGACCCGCCTGATCCGCGGCGTCTGTGCCGAGAAGCTCGGGGGCAATGATCTCGCGGACGTTGGCGACGGCCTTGAGGACGCCCTTGCCGCCGTACTTGGTCTTGTCGCCATCGCGCAACTCGACCGCTTCGTTGGCCCCGGTGGATGCGCCCGACGGGACGCCGGCGCGCCCGACCGAACCATCGACCAGGACGACGTCGACCTCGATGGTCGGGTTGCCGCGCGAATCGAGGATCTCTCGGGCTTCGATGGACTCGATGCTGGTCATTAGTAAGCCTTTCCGCCGGCGGCCGCCGGTCGACTACTGGGGGCTTGGGCCCAAGTCCAATCGCCGGACATGCGGCAGCGCGGCGTTGGCCGTGATGGGGAGGAAATTGGGAAGGTCATGGCGCCTCCGGCTGCAGCAACTTCTCAAGAAGAAGCTGTCATCGGCCGTGCCGCGGTTCGCCGATCCTGGACTGAGGTCGGCTGGCGAGCCTCATCGCCGCCGCCATTGTAGCCGCCGCGCGTGGGCTGTTCGTTCCTACGCAGGGCGAAGTTAGCTAACCGCTGATCAACCCACGGCAGCGAGCCAGTGCCCTCGACCGGCTACATCGCAGTGCAGGGCAAGTGGGACATTCAGGTCGGTGGTGTCGGGTTGACTCCTCTCGCCCCGACCATTCGGGTAGGTCTTACCTACCCGCAGGTTGGATCCCAGGTGCGGGTGATCACCACCTTCCTGGCGGCGGACCTCTCCCGTTGTCTCAGGACACCGGATTAACGCGTTCGCAGCACTCGAATCCTGGCTGGGAACCATGCCAGTTGCACGAATCGACGCATATGCACGCTGCATAGCGAGTAGCCTGACCCGCGTTCGGCTACGAAGTTCACCGTAGAAGCCGACGAGCGGGCGCAGAGGGTGCCCGAGGGCAAGACCGCCGGACCGTCCCGGTGGC
>PMKV01000058.1 GCA_003157875.1 Chloroflexota bacterium | reverse complement strand
CGTCGCCGGCCGCGGCGCCGGCCGCGGCCGCAGGATCGAGCGCGGCGCGAACCGCGTCGAGCAGGGCCTCCACGCTGAACGGCTTGGGCAGGAACATCGCCTCGGGGGGTAGGGCAGGACCACCGACACCACCGGCGAGGTAGCCCGAGATGAAGAGCGTCCGCGGCGGTCGGGCGCTGCCGGCCAGCTCCGCCGCAAAGGCCACCCCCGACATGCCCGGCATCGTCACGTCGGACAGGAGCAGGTCCACCTGGCCTTCGTTGGCCGACCACAGATCGCGCGCTTCGGCGGCGTTTGCGGCCACCAGGACGCGGTAGCCGCGCTTGGCCAGGACTCGCTCGGCGAGCTTGCGGATGGCCTGCTCGTCCTCGACCAGGAGCACCGTTTCGGTGCCCTGCGCGCGTGGCTCGACGGCGATCGCCTGGGCTTCTTCGGGGTCCGCCGAGGTGGGGAACGTAAGGCAGAACCGCGTGCCGTGGCCCGGTTCGGACTCGACCGCAACCTCGCCGGCCGCGGTGCGGACGATGCCATAAACGATCGAGAGGCCGAGCCCGGTTCCCTGGCCGGTCTCCTTGGTGGTGAAGAACGGTTCGAAGATCCGGTCGCGTATCTCCGCGGGGATGCCGACTCCGGTGTCGCCTACGGTGACGAAGGTCACCTCCACAGGCGGGCTCGGTTCATCGGCCCAGAGGGCAGCCGGCCCCGGCCCGGCCGGTCGCCGACCGGTCTCGATGGCCAGGGAGCCGCCGCCGGGCATCGCATCGCGGGCATTCACACACAGGTTCAAGATCGCCTGCTCGAGTTGCGTCGGGTCGATCAGGATGCTGCCGGCTTCCGTCCGCAAGACCGTCGAGAGCTGGATCGTCGGGCCGAGCAGGTGCCTGATCATGGGGATCGCTTCGCCGATGCAGGCATTGACGTCCACGATCCTGGCGTTGGCCGGGGTCGGCTGGCTGAACGTGAGCAGCTGCCGCGTCAGCCCGGCGGCCCGATCGGCGGCTCGAACGATCTCCTCGAGATCGGTCGTGAGTTCGGTCGTGCCCGGTTGCGCTCCCTTGGCCAGCTCCGCATAGCCGTGAATCGCCTGGAGCAAGTTGTTGAAGTCGTGGGCGATGGCGCCCGACAGCTGGCCGAGCGTCTCCATCTTCTGGGCCTGGCGAAGCTGGCCGGCGCGAACCTGGAGCTCCTCGATGAGCAGGGCGACCTTCAACGCGCCGCTGATCTGTCTGCGCAAGGCATCGTAGATGGTCCCCCCTATGGGCCCCATCTCGAAGATGGCGTAGCCGAATGGATCGTCCTTGAAGAAGAGCGGCTGCACGACCATGGCATAGGTGCGATCGTCCGGCAGCAACCCATCTGGCACGAAGGTCCCCTCGACTGTGGCGTCGCGGAGCCCCTCGATGGCTGCCTGGTCTCGCATTGGATCGTGGGCGAAGATCACGCGCGCTCCGGCCTCCGAGACTCCATCGTCCAGGACGACGAAGGCGCTCGGGACGCCAAGCCTCGGCAGCCACTCGCGAAGAGCCGCGCCGAGCGACTCGAGATCGAATGCCGCGCTCAGCATCTCGGCCGTCCCGGAGAGCGCTTGCGTGCGGCGCTCGATCATCAGGCGATGCTGGGCCTGGGTATCCTCGACGGCCTCGCCGATCAGGACTCGCGCCTCCTGAAGCAGATCCTCCGCCCGCGAGGACATGATCGGGTCCGAAGCCAGGCAGGGCATCAGCTCACGATGCAACGCCGACAGCGCCGGCTGCCAGGGGTTGCCCGTCACGCCGGACCGTGTCGTCTCCTTGAGCAGCGAGTTGATCCGTTCCGTGAAGCCGGCCGGAGCGCCGCGCAGCTCGGCGATGAGGGCGTCGAACAGGCCACCCTCCCACCCCTCGGGAATCCCATCCAGCAGGCCGCCAACGGGCTCTCGCATCGCCTCCAGAATCTGGGAGCGACGGAGCCGCAGACCGTCGTCGACGCTGAGATCGGTTCCGGGACGAGTCGGCGTCGGCGTCTGGCTGCCCTTGGTTGAGACGCGGCGCCCGTCCGGGTAGCAGCCACAGCTGCGCCGGATGACGAGCTCCGCAGGCAGAACGAGGACGTCGTCCACGTGCTCGCCTCGAAGACGCCGGAGGAGCGTGTCGACGGCAAGCCTGCCCTGTTGCTGGAGTGGCTGGCGGATCGTGGTGAGGGGCGGAGCGAAGTCGCGGGCCTCGGTGACGTCGTCGAATCCGATGATGGCTACGTCCCGTGGCACCCGGATGTCGCGCACGCGCAGGGCGTCGATCACCCCGAACGCCATATGGTCGTTGGCGACGACGATCGCGTCGAACGTCGCACCCCGCTCGTCGAGCAGGACGCGCACGGCATCCACTCCGCTCTTGTATGTGAATTCCCCGGTCGCGACGCACGAATCGGGCGACCCGAGCCCATGCGCGGTCAGCACGTCGCGATACGCTCGCAGGCGAACGAGCGCATCGGGATTGCCGTCCGGCCCGCCAAGGTACGCGATTCGCCGATATCCGTGGTTCTCCACCAGGTGCCGGATCCCCTCTCGCAGGGCCTGCTGGCCGTCGATCAGGATGCTGGTCATCCCCTCGGCCTGCTCCTCGATAATGCTCATAGGCAGCGGGCGATGGCGCTCGCAATAGCGGGCGAGCTCGCCCAAGCCGAGGTTGTTTCCGAGGCGCCCCGCCAGGATCACGAGCGCATCGATGCCCTCCGAACGGACGAGGTCGTGGACGATTTCGCGTTGCTCGTCGAAGCGGAACGCCTCATGCGGCTCGGCGCCGACGAAACAGAGGAGACTGACGCCGGATTCGCGTGCGGCCTCCACCACACCCCCGAGGATGGTGCTGTGGTACTCGTCTTCCACCCAGTCCACCACAACGCCGAACGTCGGGGCGCGGGTCAACGGTTGCGACGCACGTCGCGCCATCACCTGGACCGGACCCTTGCCGACTTGTTCCCGGCGCCCTGGGTGAGTCCGGCTCTCGCCTCAACGCTGTGTCCGTCGGCCATCGATCCTTATCCCGGCGGGTCGTCCCCTCGGCAGGCCCGAAGTGTAGTCCAACCCGAATCACGGGACGACAAATTCAATCGAGGAGTCGGCCGGTACTCGACGCCGATGAAGGTGCACCCACCATCGGCGTCGTGGGCTGCCCTCTACGCCGGGAGGCCGCCACTTCCGAGCCTGGCGTAGGACTCGTGGGCGGAGTCGACTTCGTCGCCTGGCTCGAACAGACTGACGAATGTCGCGGCGGCGAGGGCTCTCGCCGGCTCGTCGGCGCCGACCGTCGAGAAAGCTTGATCCGCGAACTCGGCGATGTCCTGGACGGCCCACGCGTGGCGGTAGTACGCGAGCGCCGGCCAGTCGACTTCGATGTCGCCGTAGGCGCCGAAGAAGAGGGCCTGTTCACGCGGTTCGACCTTCGGAGGGATGACTATGCCTTCGACGATGAACATCAAGTCTCGCTCCCGCGGCGCCAGGACCAGGCCGTCCCAGTCGACCACCCGCAGTCGATCCTGCCGGTCGATGAGAAGATTGCCCCTGTGAATGTCGGCGTGGCAGAGAACGAGTTCCGGTGACCTGCTTGCCAGCTGAGCGCCCAGGGTCTCGGCCCGCTCGAGGAGTAGCGCGATCTCGTCCCTCCGGGATCGCCAGACGGCGGCCAACTTGACCTGCGCAGCGTCCCCATGCCGCTCGTCCGGACCGCGCGCCAGCAGCCGACGGAGCACCTCCGTGTAGTCCGGTCGATACGACTCCCGAGGCAGCATGCGTTCGAGGTCGGCCGGCAGTCGGGTTTCGTGAAGGGCGCGGAGGAACTGGCCGTACTCGACCCACTGTCTGTCGGTCAGGCGGCGGTCCATTCCGCTGGCGCCCTCGACGAACGGGTAGACCACGAGGACGAACTGCCCTAGGCGCTGCCACAGGCTCCCGGTCGCTGTCTGGATCGCCCCAATAGCCTGATCGATCCCATGGTCGTGCAGAAAACGGGGGGACGACGATACCGGCTTCATTCAAGGGCCAGCGGCGAACCTTCAGGAAGTACCGTTCGCCAGATTCAGTTTCGGCTTGATAGGCCCAGGCGTTCGAGTCCCGGCCCAACGGCAGCAACTCGATCGCGACGGCCAGGCCGTAGGCGTCCCCCACGGCGGCCACGATGGTCTCGTCTGGGATCTCCGGTTTGCCGAACACATGCGCGATTGTGACGTGTGGGCCGGCGCCCCACCCGGAAGCACCGAGCCCGGTACCCCCAAGCGCCCTTGGGGACCTGCCCGCCATGAAGGCGGGCAGGTTCTTGCCCGCGAGAGTTCCTCAGCTGCAGGTGAAGGTGCCTGATACTGCGCCGTGGCCGTAGGCATCGGTGCCGGAGAAGGTACCGCCGCTGGTCGCGTCGCCCGTGCCTTTCTCGTCAGTCCCGTTGAGGTAGAACTTGATCCCCGAGACGAGTCCGCCTCCGTGCTCGGCGTGGCCGTCCGGGTAGATCATGATGGACACGAAGTCGGCCGTGGCGCTCGGATCGTTGCCGTCGATCCAGTCACCGGCCTCCGCGACGAAGTAACCGCCGCCGATGCCCGGGGCGCAGTCGCCACCCTTGACCGTGTAGGTGGATCCGCCCATGGTCACAGTGAAAGAACCACCGCCCGATGCCTGACCCTGGGTTGGAGTGGCGGCCTGCTTCTGGCTGGACGCGCCCGGCGTGGCTCCTCCACCCGCGGCCGCCTGGGTCGCCCCTGAGCCGCCGCAGCCAGCGAAGGCCATCACGGCCAGGAGTGAGACCAGAGCGAATCTGCGCATATCCGTCCTCCCCGATTTGGCTGCCAACGGGACAAGCGCCCGTCTTGCCGGTAACTGTAGGCCGAGCACCCGGACGTGGCTATAGCCCCGGTGAGTTTGCTGTCCCTAGACCGGCGCGACGTGGTCATAGGCCCGATAGGAACTCGACCAGGCGTGCACTGGCGACTCTCGCCATAGGCCTCGCCAAGAGCCGTCGTCTCAGCGTCCTCTCGCCCCGACACGATCGGGTGATGGTGTTGGTACTTCCCAACCCGCCTGGACGCGACGATCCCGCACCCGAGGCCGGAGGGATTGTGCCACTCGAACCCGCTAGTGGGCGCCCTGCATGAACGTCGTCGGGGATCGGCGAAAGAGCGCCCGGGTGGATTTCATGCTCAGGTATGCGAGCACCGACAGATACGTGATTGCGCCGAGCACGTCCGTGGTCTCCACGCCCCAGGCGATCACGCCGATGACTTCGAAGCCGAGCAGGACGAAGGCGAGTAGACAGGCCCCTATCCACGCCCACGGCCGCATCGACCACAACCCCCAGGCGATGACGAACGTGGGTATCACCGTCGCAAGGTAGGCGACTCCCATCACCAGCTCGACACCCATTGCCTCAGAATCCTGGTAGTAGTTGCTGACGTAGGCCCATCCGAGCAGGTCGTTCGCGACGTACAGCCCACCGAGACCGATGAGGATCTCCACGACGGTCAGGATGACGATCCCGGTCGGCCGCGCCGCGGCGGTCGCGGACGAGGCGGCCGAGTAGCCAGGCGGTGGCGCGGCGTTGGGTACGGCGGCGCCGTACCAGGGCTGGGTGGGTGGGGGCCCGGCGGCGATGAACCCGCCGGGATTCGGAGCCCCTCCGAAGACGGGCCCTGCCGGCGGCCGAACCGCCGGCGCAATCGACGGCGCGAACTGCTGCGGCGTGGGCGGGATGACTGGCGGAACCGGGACAAATGGCATCGGAGGCTGGCCAGGCGAGACGACGCCCTGGTCGTTCGGCGTCAGGCTCCCGCCGCAGACGTAGCAGAACTGCGTCCCGACCCACGATCGGGCGCTGCAGCGCCCGCACACAATCACGTCCGCCAACAGAGCCCTCCTTCCAACCCGACCTCAGCCCTCAGCTGGCGTCGGCCAGGCAACCCGACCAGAATACGAGGCGACAATCTGAACGAGTAGGGCGTCCGGCAATCCTACCCGGTCAAATGGGCTGCCATGCGGTTCGAAATTCGCACGGGTCCGGCAGGGGCCGCAGTCGCATTTGTCGCGGGCACCGGGATCGGTGAGGTGACAACACGGCCGGGTCCGCCGATGAGAGAATCCTTGGGTATGGAACGCCAGCCGGGTGCTTTGACCCTGAGCGAGGCCGACCGGCGAATGCTAGCCGTGTGGGCCGCCGACTGTACCGAGCGGACACTGTCGCTGTTCGAGTCGCAGGCTCAGAGCGACACGCGTCCTCGTGATGCCATCGACGGCCTCCGAGCCTTCACCCGCGGTGAGCTGCGGATCGGACCGGTCCGCGCCCTTGCCGCCCGGGCCCACGCGGCGGCTCGGGAGACCGGCGACCCGGCCGCAGTTGCCGCGGCCCGGGCCGCCGGTCAGGCGGCGGGTGTGGCCCACATGGCGGCCCATGCGCGCGGCGCAGCAGCCTACGCCGCGAAGGCGGCAGGGCTGGCCGCGCCCAATGATCCGACCGCCGAGGCTGACGAGGTCCGGTGGCAGCAGAGCCACGCTTCGCCAACCGTTCGGGATGTCCTCCGGAAACTACCGCCCCGACCCGCCTCGCGGGCACAGTCGGGGCGCTGATCAACGACATGCTCACCAAGTTCGCGGGGGGCGATGACCCTTGGTGTCCTGCCGGCCGCCGGAGCCTGGTACCCCCAAGCGGCCTTGGGGACCCGCCCGCTGTCTGAAGACGGCAATCTCGAGTGGTACGTGGCATGAGCGGCTCTATCGCCAACGGACCCGTCACCGTCGAGCAGGTCCCGATCGATCTACTGCGCCCGGACCCGGCGAATCCCAGATGGATCGGTCAGGAAGAATTGGACTCTGGCTGTTGTCGGGCGAACCCGCCAGACCAGTCGGCGAACGTCCGGCTCGACTTCTCGGGCGACGAGCACCGCCAACACGCCGATGGCTGCGACGGTCACCGCGAAGGCGATGTTCGTCGCAACAATAGCTTCACACTGGGAACTCGAGCTGATCCATGCCCGCTGCTGGCCGGCATCGTTGCTGGCCAGCCGGTATCCGCCCGAAGTCATGATCCGGCTCGGCCCGTCCCCGATACTGCGACGGGCCCCGACCGGGTGGTTGGGGCCCGTCGCAGGCCACTTGGTTCCGGGTGCGAGAGCTAGTTGACCGTCAAGTTGGTCGGCGCGGTCACCGTGTTCGCAGGGTCGTTGATGTTCGTGATGTCGAACTGGATCTCGTAGAGGGTGCTGTTGTCGCTGGCCTTGGCCAGGATCGACATGCTGACAGGGTAGCCGCCGGTCTGAGCAATCCAGACGTCGGCCGTCCACGTTGCACCCGTGACGGACAGCATCGACCCGTACTCAGCCAGAGCCGAGGCTGACGCCTGATAGTGGTCCGTGGCCACGTTGTTCTTGGCCTCGGACCCAACCTTGTTGTAGCCGCTGATCACGGAGGGGTCGACGACGTTCTGGAACATCTGGATCGGCGAGAGCGAGTCGGTCATGCCGGTACCCTCGACCGCAGACTTCACGAAGCCGCCGGTGTCGCCAATGTCGAGGTAGTCGTTGCCGCCGATCTCGATGACATGGAAGCCGGTCATGCTGATGTCGGCGGCCTTCGCGGGCTTGACGATCATCGTCCCGCTATACGTGAACGGGGTGTTGGCCGACGGCGACGGACCGCCCAGCATCGCGAGCGTGGAACCGAGATCGCCGCCGGCGAGGGTCATGCTGAACTTGTAGCTGTCGATCGTGGAGAAGGCGCTCGCCGCGCCGCTGAGGCCGGAGCCGTTGCCGTTGCCGTTGCCGCCGTTGTTGCTGCCGCCCGGCGCCGCCGTGGCTGAGTTGCCGCCACAGGCGCTCAGGGCGATAGCCGTCAGGACGAGCAAGGCGAGCAGGCCGCGGCCCTGCCTGTGAAGAGCCTGAAACATCCCATACCTCCCATTGTCCGCCGGTCTTTGGCAGCGCCGGCATCGCGACGAAGCTATCACGACGTGCCCGAACTGCCCACTCGGGTAGGCCACGCCCTCGACATTCCAACCTCGGCTGCGCTGCCCGGTCGGGAAGCAACGTGGGCCTCACCCATCTCCGAGATGCGACCCTATCGCTGGATCGTGTGGCATGAATGCTGCCCACGCGCCGCGCCCACCAGAACTTCGGACTGGGCTGCTTCCCAGTCGACGCGCGGGCGAGGAGCTGACCATAATGTCCGACCACTCCACCGCGCGGCGGGAGAGCGGAATGGTCCTGGCGAGATGGAGTTTCAAAGGGGGGCGCAATGTCCGGGTCGTTGACCGAGCTCGTGGCGTTGATCACCGCACTCATCAGTCTAGCTACGGCAGTCTTTTCTCTAGCGATTGCCGCGCGGGGACGGAAGGGCCTCGCGGAGGCAGACAATCGAATCGCTTCTGGCGCGTCCGGTATGGCGGCCATGGAGCGACTCCTCGATCGCAGACTCAACGACGTCGACAGGCGCCTGCTATGCATCTCAGCTGGTGTGCCAAGGTGCATCGAGGGGCCGACTCATGTCGCGGCATCGGATCAGAAGACCCCTGGAAAGATCAAGCTCAGGGTCAGTCCGGAGGGAGTAGACGGCTGGCTGTTCGCAGCCGTGGGCCAGAACGCACCCGACTCGGTCTGGGTGCAGATGCTCCATCGTCCTGACCGGGAGGGCCGCCTCGATCTCGACGCCTGGGGATTCGAGGGCAAATACGCTGTGTATGCCGCGTGCGATGACGCCAGCGCCGACAGGCTAAAAGAACTGCAGACCCGGGCAGCGCATGGTCGCCCAACGACCGTCGCCGACCTGCCCAAGGGCGCGATCCAGATCTGCGACGGTGAGGCGTAGCCCAGGTGGGTCCGCCGGAAACCCCAGTCAACGGGTATGTCACGGCAGATTCGAGGGCTGCCGGGTAGACGATCTGCTCATCGTGACGACCCCACCTCGACATGCGATAGCAGCTTAGGGTGCTGCCCATGCCCGTGGGGGTCGTCCTGTTGATGTGTCCAGGGAGCCAGTGCAGCGGATCCTCGGTGGTTCACTCCACTACTAGGGTGTACCCCTGGGCGCCGAGAAGCTCGCCGCCACGGTCGCGCGTGCCCAGGAGCTCGACACGGAAACTGAAGGCGCCGGCGACGGTGGGCGTGCCCGAGACTCGGATCTTTACGGAGCCTGGGATGTCGCCAGGTGGCACTGGGCTGTCCAACTCGAGAGAGAGGCCCGGGGGGAGCGCGCCGTCCGCGACCATCGCGTTATCTACGGGGAACCTGATCTGATCGACGCTGATGGTGGCCGCGTAGGGTGAGCCGACCTGGCCGTCGGGCAGGGTCGCGGGCGAGAACTGGGGATCTTGGTAGCGGCAGCCGCCGAGCACTGCCGTGAGAGCGAGGGCGCACGCGATCCCCCCAACGATCTTGCGGTTCAGCAACATCCGCACCACCCCCCAATCTGCTCGCCATTAGCCTCCGGCCCAGCGCCAGCATCGGCGTGCCCGACGGATAGCGGCAAGTGCCGGAGGTCGCCAACCCCCCCCAGAAGGTCACCGCCGCGTTGGCCAGCGTGCCGTCGCAGGGATCGTCACGACGTGGTCATGGTATCGGGAACGAACCATGGCCGACGAACGCTAGGTTGGCGCGTTCAGCTTGTCTCCAAGCTCATAAGCGGTGCTCCGGGCCAGTTGCGGAGCCGACGCTTTGGCGTCGGCCGCCTGCCCGGGAATCATGTCGACCCCCAGATTGCTCTGAGGGCCGACGCGATGTGGGAGCTGCCGCCGGAGGACGGTCCCGTCAGCTGGCCGAGGGCGTTCCCATCCAGAGTTGGTGTCCATCCGTGACCACCACGCCGGACGGACCCACGGCCACGAGTCCGTAAGGCTCATCCATGCCCGTGCCCATGTACGAGATGGATGGCTGGGCCCCACTTTGCCGCAGGTTGACCAGCGTGTAGTCGGCGTCAAAGGTCTGAAGCGATAGCTGGCCCACCTTTTGGCCATCTCCAATGGGGCGGACAACGAGTGCATGCTGACCGTCCGTAAGGATGTCCGGCTCCGAGATCCCCGCTGGCAGCGTTACCGACCTCCATGTCCGGCCGTCGGTCGAGACCCAGGCCAGCTGCTCGGACGTTTGAGATGTGTTGTTCCACTTCGAGGCGATGGCCACCAGGGCACGATCGCTGAGGCGGCAAACCGACATCGACGGGCCCTCGGAGCTGCTCATGGCTCCGGGCAACGAGACGCGAGTCCAACTCGCTGCATCGGCCGACCACCAGACGGCGGCGGTGACGGGAGGCTTTGTGGGTGCCGGGCCTATGGTAACTGCGCAATCTGGAGTCCCATACGTCCCCGCAAGGACGTAGCCGCCCGAGAAGGCCGTCCCGTCGTCGATCTTCGAGTTCTTGAAGCCCGGCGCATCCAGTGCGACGGGCTTCAAGACGCGGCCATCGGCCGAGGTCCACACCCCGGCACCTTTGTAGGCCACCGCGACGTAGCCGGCGGAGCCACCCGAGATTCGCGGGATGGAAATCGTGTTCTGGCCAAATGCCTTCTGGGTGTTCACGGGCTGCCAGGCTATCCCATCGGACGAGGTCCACAGACCGTCGAGGAACTCGGAGCCACATGCCCCGGACCAGCCGACGGCCAGCAGGCCCGTCGGTCCTTCGATGACGGTTCGGATTTCCATGAGCATGCCCTGGGTACCGGCCCCGGCGGTATCGAGCTTCTGGCCCTCCTTCCAGTTGACCCCATCGGGCGAGTAGTACGAGACGACGGTCGGGTCGATGGGGGTGTCACCGGTGCTGCTGTTCGGTTGAATCGCGAAACCAAGGTAGCCGCGGCTCCACCCAAACACCTGGAATTGAGTTGAGCCCGCCGCCCAGCTGGGCGCCCCCTGGGAAGCCCAGTCAATACTCTTCCACACGCCGGACGGCGTCGGCGAGACGGTTGTCTGCGGGGTCTGCGTGGCCATGAGCGAAGGCGAGATCGACCCCGCCACCGCCGAGCCCGCCGTTGATGCGGGTGAAGCGCTTGGTCCGGCCCCGACGCAGCCCGCCAGGCCGACCGCCACGAGGGTCATCAGCGCTGCGCCGGCCCGCCGGATTCGGAATGGTTTGGACTTCGTCTTCATGCCCTACTCCAACTGGTCAACCTGGTTGGACTGCGGCTCACTGGGACGCCGACCGCTCAAGAGCGCTGATGCTCGCTGCTCGGCAACTCTAGCTCGTCCTTGTTGTCTAAGTCATCAACCTGGCACGTTCTCCATGCCTCCGCGAGGACGGATTGGAGCTGGGCTACGAAGACCTCGCGGGCTTGCGCAGGTTCGGATCGGCAATGGCCAGGGGCGGTCGCGATCGCCGCGAACGCCTCGTCGGGGCTCTCGGACGTGCCGCCTAGGGGACGCGAATGTCGTGGTGGCTGCGGGCGGCGGCAATCTCGTCGGGGGTCAGCGTGGAAACATCAACCGGGGCGACGATGGTCCAGTGCCCGCCGACCGGGCAGCGCTCAAAGCGGACCTTCCAGAGTCGCACGGCCTTCAAGGACGCGCCGGGGACGAGTGTGGTAGTGAAAAGGTGCCCCGCTCGACACCGAACGATGCGCTCGAACCCACCGTCAGACTGAGCCCGGCCCACAAGCAGTAACGCGATGACGACAATCGCGAGGATCACGATGCCGAGGATCAGACCGATCACCGGGCGAGTATATGTCCCGCAACGGCCTGGGCGCCTCGCAACCTGGTACCCACCGCAGCGTCCGCTCGACTGCGACCAACCATTCCCCTCACCCATCGGGTGATCGTGACGGTAGCGCTGACCCTCGGCCGCGGCTCAGACAGGACCGCACGTTCGTGGCCGAGAGCGGGCTGGCCGGCTGGCGCCGTCGAATGATGGCGCCGACGCCACGGGCGCCGGCAATGGCTGATCCGCGAGCGATCCAGCCCCACTCCTCCGGGCTACAGGAGCTGGTTGACCAGGGCCTCGATTTGAGCAAGCGACGCCGGCGTCGCGGTAGCGGTGATCGCCACGAGAGTTGTGCCCTTCGTTGCCACCACGCCCTCGTTGCTCTTCCCTCCGTTTAGAGGCTGCGAGAAGGAACGAGCCTGGTCGCCAACCCCGGACACGCTTGCGTAGGCCACCGGGAACTTGGTGCTGAACTGCGCGATGCTAGACGGATCGATGTTCGAGATCAGCTCGATGATCACGTTGAGGCCAGTGCCGCTGTAGTCGCAGGCGACGCCCGTCGCACCAGGCGGAAGCTGAGCTCCACCCCCACCTGCCACGCCGATTGGATTAGAGACCGTGATCCCCAGGGCGGCGCCGACCGTCGCGGCGGTGGGGCAACTGGCGGCTGCTGTTGTGGCCGCTGCGGGGCTCGGAATTGCTGCGGTAGCAGCCGTGGACGCCGCTATCGTGGCCACCGCGGGGGAGGCGGTGGTAAGCGCTGCCGTGGCAGCAGAAGGCGTTCCGCTGCTCGAACCGCAGGCACTGACGATCACGCTGAAGACAAGAGCGGCTGCCGCCAGCCAGCGAGGGCTGTTGGGTGACATGCGAAGCGCCTCCTTGCGAGAGTCGCCTCCGGGATCTGATGGAGAGGCAGTGGCGGGGGCGGCCGCTCGGCGCCAGTAGGTTATGCGATCCGCACGTTTGTAGCCGGAGTCGAGTACCAACGACCATAGGCGCAGGTGCAAGTACGACCGATTGGCACCTAGCGCACGTAAGCTTTCCTGGCCGGTTCTTGTGTCCGGCTGCTCCGCCAGTCGCCGACGGTCCTGAACTCGCTGCCGCCGGTCGCGTTCGCAACTCCCACCATATTTGGTCATGGTGTTGCTTTCCGTCAGAGGTTGAGTGAGTCATGTGGGCGGCCACTCCGCACCCGAGGCGCCCCATGACCGCTCAACCACTCCCCGCCCTAACCAGCAGAGACCCGTCTGCCTGGGAGCAGGCCCTGTACGCCTTCCTCGTCGAGAAGGGCAACCGCTCAGGCTCGGACCTTGACCAGGCTCGACTTCACCCGAATGGCGACTATCACGACGGTTTGGTCGCTTCTCGGCCTCTAGCGGGCCTTATGCTCTGAAGGAGCAGCTACTCGCGGGAGGCAGGATAGGTGGCTCTTCTGAAGTGTCCGGACTGCGGGCATGACGTGTCCAGCCTCGCTCCCTCATGCGTGAACTGCGGACGGCCTATGGGCGCGTCCGATCCACCCGAGACCTGCGAAGTGATCCTGAGGAGGATCAGCGGGCTTGGTCTGTTCAGCGGGGCCCGTTGGGTACTCGAGGCCCAGGTCATGAGCCGGGACGGGATCGAGATCGTGGCGAATTGTACGTACAGCTCGGACAATGAACTCGCCAATTTCCAGGGGTCGAAGAAGGAGTTCCACCGGGCGAGGGAGGCAATCACCAATCAGCTGCTTCGAGCTGGTTGGCAGCCTGTGGGCAGTGTGTCTGACGGCGCCGGCATGTCGTTGCCGCGCTTCCAGCGGCCTCCAGGTCGAGGCTAGCCAAGGTCCGTGCCCCACTCCGATCTGCCCGACTACTACGAGATTCTCGAAGTTTCATCAAAGGCCCGGTCAGCAGTCGTCGATGCGGCATGGAGAAGGCTCAGCCAGGAATACCACCCCGACCTCCATCCTGACGATCCGACGGCGCTAGCCCGGTCGAAGCTGATCAACGAAGCCCACGACGTTCTTAAGGACCCGGAGAAGCGGCGCGCCTACGACGCGAAGAGGCAGGCGACCGAAGCCGCGCGGACCAGCCAACGGGACCAGGGGCCGCCGACCGCGCCGCCGCGGAGATCAACACCGGCAGCAGGGGCAGCTCCTGCCGAACCGGTTCAGCGCCAGTGGACGCCGCCCCCGCCGCCCAGCAATCAGTCTGACCGGCCAGCTTCGGGCGGACAGGGCCCGGCTGCAAGTCGCCCGCCAGCTGCCCGACGCCGCCGCGCAACTCCGCTAATTGCGGCGCTTGGGTGCTTCGGTCTGGTCGCGTGCGTCCTCGCAGCAGCCTTGGCGACTGGCATCTTGCCGCTGCGAGGCGGCGGGCCGGGAACCTTCATTCAGACAGGCTCCATGTCCACGGATCGCTACTACGCCACCGCCACGCTTCTGGCCAACGGCAAGGTCCTGATCGCCGGTGGCTACGACAACGGCACCAACCCAGTCTCCTCGGCCGAGTTGTATGAACCGTCGAGCAGCACCTTCAGCCCGACAGGCTCCA